>CALIFM010000001.1 GCA_938021685.1 uncultured Gammaproteobacteria bacterium
TTGATCTTCGTTAATGAAGCTGTCTAGTGCAGTTTCAAAATCAACTAGGCCTAAGTCCTTGGCAGCCATTGGGACATCAGTAGCGGCGTCATCCAGGATTTTGTCGTTGATCTCATCAAGGGTCGGGCCTTGGTCGAGACTGTCTGTGTATTCGTCGGTGGATAGCATTGAGGGTCCATCGTTGGTTGCGATGGAATAACTATAGCAAGTCAAACTGGCATAAGCAAGCATAACTTGCCATTAATGCCAAATAAAATCAGCTCGGTATGAATAGACCTAACACGAGTGCGCGAATTTCAAACGGTTCGTATATGCGGTCGTATTCTGTATTTAATGGGGCAAGCCATTGTCTGCCAGCATCTCGAATGTATATTTTAAAAGTCGCCTCGCCAGAATCGAGCATAGCCGCTATCACAGGCGTTCCAGACGCCACGCCACCCCTTTGGTCAGGGTCACAGAATATGATTGAATCATGAGGGTATGACTTACCGAGAGGGTTGTCATTAATCATAGAATTGCCTTCTACACGCAAAGCAAAAGTGTGCTCACCATGAGGCGCAGGACACGCAAGTCTTTGAATTGCATCGTTAGGCTCGAATAAATCTAAAGGCATTTTTGGCGCTCCGGCTTGTACCCACGAAATCAAGGGTACATCAGAACGTATACGCGGGCCATCGCTGAAAGACTCAGAAATACCAAGCATTAACCACGCGGCAGATCGTCCAGTAATCCCTGCAATTTTGCGCATTTGCTCAATGGATGGAACGTCCTTTTTATCAAGATTTTCCCAAAGACCGATCATCTGCCGCGACAGACCCATCGCCTCAGCAATCGACTCTTGAGAAAGTTTTGCATCCCGCCTAGCTTGTTTAATTCTTTTTTTCACGCTTTCCATCATTCACAAAGTACCAAAAGAAACAAGACTGGCATGTTGCAATTGTGATGCCAGTCATACTTGCTATTTGCGCCAGTTCACGTTAACATTCAGGAATGGGAACTAAATCACTGAGTAATGAAGAGCGGAAAAAGCGCAAAGCCCTGGTCAATAGAGTGGTTATTGATGCTGGCGGGGTTGCTTCGGTCAAGCAAAAGCTTGGGATCAGTCGGCAGGCTGTCGAGCTTTGGTCGCGCATACCCGCTGAGCATGTTTTGAAGCTTGAAGAGATTTGCACTAAATACGACAGGCATTACATGAGACCTGATGTGTTTGGGAAATTTCCAGGGCAGCACGGCAAATCAGCATGACCACCGTGACCAGAATGTGCCGCAAATCAGCCTGCCCCATACGCCGAAACTGTCTCTGGTATCGGGCTATACCTGAACACAATCAAGCCTATTACCCATTCGATTTGATAACCCCAGATGAACGCGGGGTATGTCGGCAATTCCATCATGTTGGATTTGCCCAGAATTTACGCCCATTGACTAAAGCCGATCATGCCAATAGTGGGCATGTTTTGAATAAGGCTGATTGATGGGCATAAAAAAACCGGGATGCGTGAACACCCCGGCCACTTCACCCATAAAACCCTACTAGGAATTAAACAGGCATATGTCTAATAGCAGAAAAGATACCACAAATCCAAAAACATACCTAGCTAACACTGCTCGTTGCGTTCGCTGGCTTGAATACGAGCGGCGAAAATCGAAGCTGCCACCGTTGAATGATAGGGAATATCAAGCAGCCGTTGCCAAGATTGCGCGGGAGTGCCGAGTATGACTTATTCGACAGATTTGCGAAGGTGGGAGTGCGATACCTGCGGCCATATTCATGGAGAGGACGCAGCCAAATGCGATTCCTGTGACATAGGCGTTAGACCGGCTGATGAATTTCTTCAGATTCCAGAAGGTTATTTGAAAATTGACTCTGAGCTTCGCGACTACCTTAGCGCATTGCGTTCAGAAGAGTACAAAACGCTCGAAGCCAGCATCTTAGAGTCGGGTTGCGAGAGTCCGTTAATCCTTTGGGAGAACACATTAATAGACGGCCATAACCGATACGCAATATGCACTGAACACGATATTGACTTTGAAGTTGAGCACAAGGCGTTTCCAGATCGTGACTCAGTTATTGATTGGATGCTGGTTAATCAATTGGGTAGGCGCAATTTGTCGCCCGATGATTTCCGGTTGTTTATTGGGCGGCTTTATAACTCGCGGAAGAAATCGCAGGGTGGCGACAGAGGAAATCAGCATTTGGCAAAACCTCAAAATGATGGTTTGCCAACTTCGCAAGTTATAGCCGACGAACACGGCACTAGCAAAGCAACAGTAGAACGCGCAGGCAAACAAGCCGAAGCCATAGACACCAAGGCTGTCCCAGAGCTTAAAGAGGCAGTAAGGAATCATAAATTACCTGTTAGCGATGCCGCTTTCCTAGCCACACTGCCAGAAGATCAGCAAAGACAAGTCGTAGAGTCTGATAATCCAAAGCAGGTTGCGGCAGAAAAGAAAAAGGTACACGTTACGCAAAACACCGGCAACGACGAATGGTACACACCTAGCTCCTACATCGAAGCTGCCAGAGCTGCGATGGGTTCGATAGATACCGACCCGGCTTCTTGTGTGTTGGCAAATGGGACTGTGCAGGCAAAGACATTTTTTGACGCAGAATCTAATGGGCTTGAGCAGGAATGGCAAGGCAACATTTGGTTGAACCCGCCCTATAGCTCGGCTTTGATAGGTGCATTTATTGAGACGCTGTGCAATAAAAAAACTAATCAAGAATTTCAACAGGCCTGTGTATTAGTAAATAACGCAACGGAAACTAAGTGGGGCCAAGCGCTGTTATCCGCCAGTTCTGCCGTTTGCTTTGTTAGTAGGCGCATTCGTTACCTTGATGCTACCGGAACGCCGCAAAAAACTGGATTGCAAGGGCAGATGATTTGCTATCTAGGCAATAACTTAAAAGGCTTTTCGGATTCTTTTAGCTCTTTTGGAGTAGTGCTCTATGGCGAATAGAGGAGAATTTAAAGGCGCTAAGAGAGCGAGTCAACTGATTAAATTTGAGGGAATGCGATGGAATAATATAACCCCTACAGACATAGACCTAGCGATTGAAGCAAGAGGTGCCTATGTATTTGGAGAGTTCAAGCTGGAAGGTAAAAGTCTTGAACTAGGGCAGCGATTAGCGCTTGAAAATATAGCGAAAGATATAAAGCCTTCGCCTTGTTTGATGTTTGTAGCTGAGCACAAGACAAATTGGCAGGAATCCATAATCGCCAAAGAATGCAATGTTGTTGAATGCCGATGGAATGGTCGTCTACTAACCGAAATTCAATTGTCTAAGATAAATAATGTAAAGCATGTCGTTGACGCTTTCCTGTTTAAAACTAGAGGCCTGCAGCCAACTTATTCCTGCGATTCAAACTATGGGATAGAAACGGGCTTTCTTGGAAAAACACATCCCCAATATCAGACGAACGAGGAATGGCTTTCTAACTATGAAGCTGCGGAGGCCGCAGCATGAGCCGCGCAAAACGAAAACCCTTAGAGTTCTTCAAATTCTTCTGGCGAGATTTCTACCGAGACACTGCCCACCTAACTCGCGCTCAGTCCGGCGGATATCTTCAGGTTCTTTGTGCCTACTACGACAACCAAGGACCGCTACATGAAAACGTTGTCCTGAAAAGCTGCGGGGCCACTGATGAAGAGTGGAAAGCTGAGCGGCCATTGCTCGCTGAGTTCTTCACCATCGACGAGAAAATGATGTGGCACCACAAGCGAATCGAGTCTGAATTGAAGCAGGTTCGCAAGCACACAGAAGCCAGTCGAAGAGGTGGAAAAAAGTCTGCGGAATCCAGAAAAAACAAGGGCAAAATTGAAGGGGCCTTGCAACCCCCCTTGCAAGTGAATCCCAAGGCTACTTCAACCACAAAAGACGTTAAGGGAAATTCACCTACGGTTCTTCCCCTTTTACCGCAAAGACTCTCAAAACGTGAGGAAGATTTGCAAGACGCCAGGGAAGCAGTCTGGAAGCTCGAAAAGGAAGTCCAGCAATTGAACTCTGAAATGGATTCGGAGGCCAGCTCATGAACCGCCCAGAACTACGTCCCTATCAAACCCAAGCCATATCAAACCTTAGAGCTTCCATAGCCAGCGGTGTTCGGAGGTTGATATTGCAGGCTGCTACTGGCGCAGGTAAGACGATGACAGCCGCAGAGATTATTCGCTGTTGTGAATCCAAGGGTAAGCGAACTTTGTTTGTGTGCGATTCCCTGGAACTGGTCGAGCAAGCGTTATCAGCCTTTGACAATTACGGGTTGGATGTCGGTGTGATGCAAGCTCAGCATATCCGCACCGATGAATCCCGATTAACCCAAGTCTGTACAGCTCAAACCCTTGACAGACGAATCAAGAGCCAGCGTTATGAATTTGAGCAATACCCTGTCCACTTGATTTGCTGTGATGAAGCTCATGTTCAGCACAAGGTCCGCGATGAGCTAGCTGTTCTATATCCAAATGCTGTGATATTGGGATTAACCGCGACACCGTTCAGCAAGGGCTTAGGCACCTTTTATCAAACCGTTGTTTCAGCCATTTCCATGAAGCAGTTGATTAGTGAAGGGTATTTGTCCACGTATCGAGCCTTTGCACCGTTCGTTCCAGACATGAAAGGCGTTAAGCAAACGGCAGGTGATTGGACGAAAGATGCGTCGGCTGAAGTTTATGATTCGCAAATCATCGGCGACATGGTGAGTCATTGGAAACGCCATGCTCATGACAGGCCCACGCTTGCCTTTGGTTGCAACGTAGCGCACAGCAAGGCGATTGCCGCAGAGTTCGCGTCCCATGGGATTGCAGCGGCTCATGTGGACGGTTACGGGAATGATGCGGATAAGCTCGAACGTGAGCGAACTATCGAACGATACAAGTCTGGTGATATCCAACTGCTTTCGTCAGTCAGCATGCTCACCCGTGGTTTCGATGCGCCGTTAACGTCTTGTCTGATAATCGCTCGCCCGACCAAATCCCTGTCAATGCACTTACAAATCGTGGGTAGAGGTTTAAGAACGTTTGCCGGTAAGGACGATTGCGTGATTCTGGACCACGCCGGTAATTTTGTTCGACATGGATTCCCGGAAGATATCACCGACTTCACTCTGGACTTAGGCGTTAAGGGAGAGAGCAAAGACAAGCGTGATAAGGGTGAGAAATTGCCTGTGCCTTGTCCGTCATGCCAAACGCTGAAAACGTCCCACAAATGCCCTGCCTGTGGATTTGCACCAGAGAAGCAGAACGAGATTGTGAACGTCGATGGTGAGCTGGTTGAGCTGTCAAAGGTTGAAGCCGCAAAGCCTAAGCAATTCACCAAGGAACAGAAGCAGCAGTTCTATTCTGAGCTTCTTACCTATGCCGAGAAGCGCGGTTATAAACACGGCTGGGCTGCTAACACCTATCGAAAACGGTTTGAAGTATGGCCGGTTGGACTGGTTGAAGAGAAACGCCAAGTCAGCGAAACCACGGATAAATATTGCACCTCGCTAATGATTCGTTATGCCAAGGGTAAGGGCAAGGCAGAAGCTAATGCCGCATGAAACTAACGTATCCAGAACCTCAGTATCACGAACGCTTAACCAAGAAGGCGCGTTTTATAGTGCTAACGAGCCAGACGGGGGAAGACGTGAAGATGGAACTGGAAAAGATACGGGAACGGTTCGGGGAAATCGAAGCCAGGGACATGACCATACTTTGCCGGGAACAGTGGCGCTTGCTTCGTATGCGCAACTAGAGCAGGAGTTTCACAGTCTTCAATGGGGTTATGAATTGATGGTTGGCTTGTATGCAGAGATTACTTTGCAGCATTACACCGACGAGGGTATTAGGAATTACTTAACAAGGGTTGAAGCGATATTGCCAGAGGGTGCCATGCAGGATTTTCGGCAGATGCTTAACGAAATAAAGAGGGGCGGGTGATGTCGGATCATACAAAGATGATTATTGAAATAACTATAATGTTACTAGTCTCTATTGGAATTGTTGGTGGCGCAATTATTTTAATGAAAAAAATTGCTCAGCAGCAAAGCATAGAGCTACAAGCCAAGCACGAATGCGAAACAACACTACCCCGCAACATCGAATGCATATGGTCTAAGCCAGAGGGGTTTGAGGAATGAGCAAACCAGAGCCCAAGTTCTCATTGGCTGAGAGTGTGATGATTCGACTTAAATATAATTTCGAGAGGAATTGTGACTATGCAATTATTGTGGAAAGGGAGTTTGGACGTAGAGCCCATTTGATAACTGATGAAGTTTCTTTTGGGTGGGTCTACCGAACAAATATGTGCCCTGACGACTCAATATGGGTTTTCGAAGAATCTCTAAGACCCCGTCCAGAACCAGCAACAGCCAGCTATGGGGAATTGATTGCCAGTATTAAGGCGATCAAGCCAAGCAAGGTTAAGGGTGAATACATGAGTTCACTGGTTGATTTCTATTTACGGGAGATTGATCAAGATGCCAATAATTAAAAAAATC
>CALIFM010000002.1 GCA_938021685.1 uncultured Gammaproteobacteria bacterium
CCAGCAACACACCATTGGGGCCCATCAGCTTGCCGCCAACATACACAAACGGGATGGTGCCCAAAGTGGTGCGGCCGAAATTAAACCACGCCGAATACTTGGGAAAATTCAGATTATTAAACGCAGCATTGCACAAGAAACCAATGCCATTGGCGATAAAGAAAATGGCCATAAAAGTACAAAAGAAGGCGACTAAATCCGCTGCTTCTGGGCTAGCTTTAAAAGCGGAAACAATCACATCTTGAGAAAAAAACAAAATTAACGACACTCCCGCCACCGCCGCCACAATGAACTTAAGTGAGTCAATCACCGTTTGTTGCACCCGGGCAAAATTTTGTGCACCAAAGTTTTGTCCGATAATCGGCCCAACTGCACCCGATAGGGCAAACACCATCGCAAAGGCCACTGGGGTCAAGCGACCGATAATGGCCATGCCCGCCACCACGCTGCTGCCATAGGCCGCCATTGCCGCAATTACGTAAGCATTACCAATGGGCGTGGCAACATTAGTGAGCACCGCAGGAAAAGCAAACTTACCGATTTGTGCCACGTTGCTTCGATAGCGCCCTAATGAAATGGGAGCGACAAAGCCATGTACCTTCGCTAGCTGGTACGCCCCTACCGAAAAGGCCACGCTGCGTGCCGCCACGCTAGCCCACGCCGCCCCTTTAATACCCATGTCTAGGCCAAAAATAAGAATAGGGTCAAGAATGGCGTTAGCTAAGCCCGCCATCAGCGTGATGGTCATGGCCCGCTTGGCATCGCCTAGCGCACGCAGGCCTGCTGAACAAGCCATCGCCATAACGATCAATGGCATCGAGGGCAAAATGATGTAGAGATAGTCTAGGCTGTATTGATGGCTTTCGCCTCGTGCGCCCAAAAAGCTGACCAATTGCGGCACCCACGGCAACAACAGCAGCACCACTGCTAAGCTAATGAGCAAGCCTGTGACGAAAGTGTCTACTCCAATTTCACGTGCGGCCTGTTCGCTACCTTTGCCTAGCTCGCGTGACACCAGCGCCCCTACACTAATTCCCATGCCAATGCCGATGGCAGAAGTGAAAAAGATAATAGTACTGGCAAAGCCGATCGCAGCCGCCAACTGCGGCTCGCCCAGCAAGCTGATGAAATACATGTCAACCAAATCGATTACAAAAATAGCCATTAAGCCCACACTGCCGGCCAAGGTGGTATCCACCACATGACGCATCGTGGAGCCTTGCAAATATTTGGCGTTGTTGTGTTGATCGCTGGCCATATTAAGCAGGGTTAAAAAAATGCATGAATTGGCGGTATTCGCGCTGGCTGTCTTCAATGCTAACGCGGCTAAAATGCAACGATGTGCCAGGCGCTGCTTGGGCTAGTTTCCCTGCGCCAAGCGCCGTGATACAGCCAAGCTTCGGATAACCACCGATGCTTTGTCCGTCGCGCATTAATACAATAGGATGACCATCAGGCGGCACTTGCACTGCGCCAAAGGCAATGCCCTCAGATATCAGCGACTCGCCTGCATATTTGATCTCCTTGGGTGCCTCCAGAAATATCCCTTGACGGTTGATACGCTTGGTCACCGTATAAGTATCCTTAAACACACGTTGCTGCTGCACTTTTGCAAATTGCTTAAACTGATACCCGCACTGCAAATCAATGCTTAAAGGCTGCGTATAATCAGCTATAAATTGGCTGGGCACACTTTTGCTGGTTTGCCCGCGCTCAAGGGGCTGATAGGCCACTACATCATCGTTTTGCAGCGGCTTACCGTCTTGATGCAGACCGCCCAAGCCATCACGTGCTACTGCGCACACGCTACCTAACTGCGACTTTATTTGAAACCCTCCAGCTACCGCTAAATAAGCATACAAACCGCTGCGTGGCGCGCCTAATTTAAGCACATCACCACTTTGTACAGCTGTGCTACGCCAGATAGGCAAAGCAGCACCGTTCAAAGTCGCGCTCAAGTCTGCCCCTGCTAGAGCGATCATCGTAGACTCGCTGAATTTTGCAGCAAAATGTCCATAGCACAGTTCAAGTTGCGCGCAACTGGGTGCATTATCGAGCAAGCGATTGGCCCACATATAGGCATGTATATCCATCGGGCCACCCACCGTCACCCCTAAGTGCTGATAATGCCGCCTACCCAAATCAACGGGCACCGAGACCACCCCCGCTTGCTGCACTTGTAAGCTCATGCACCCCCCTCTTTAAGGTGGTGATATTCTTCTATGCTGATTGCTGAAAATTGCACACGGCCGCCTACGTTGAAGGGACACAATGTGGCTAGTGAATAATCCACCAGCTGCATCGGGCTACGGCCAACAATGTTCCAGCCGCCGGGCGAGCCAGCTGGATACACCGCCGTTTGCGTGCCCGCAATACCCACGCTACCAGCGGGCAGCATGGCGCGCGGCGAAGCGCGGCGTGGGGTAGCAATAGATTCATCCACATTGCCCAAAAAGGCAAAGCCCGGCAAAAAACCAATGGTGTAAACAAGATAGCTTTTCTGCAAATGACGCTGCACAATTTGCTCGAAAGGCATCTGGCAGCTTTGCTCCATACTTTGCCAATCGAGCGCTAGCTCGGGGTCATAGCAAACCGGAATATGCACCGTATTAACTGGGCTGCCATCTGCCGAAGTGCCCAGCTTTGATGGCACTTGTTCAAGTGCCTGCTGCAAATGATCACGTAAGTGTTGCTCGCTGCTTTGGAGCAGATCGTAATGCACCAGCAAGGTGGTATAAGACGGCACCATGTCGATAATGGCTGCCGCGCAATGATCGTTTAAATAAGTGCGTACTGCTTGGATATCAACGGTAACTTCAGGCAATATTTGCTCACCAAAGCGTAGCAGCAAACTGTCTTGTGACACGGCTTCAATGGTAGCTGGCATAAGTCTATCTTAAGAGGTTTCGACATATTAGGCTTAAGAAAATTAGCCTAATAATTCAGGTAGCGTTTGCAAGGCATGGCCTGCATCCAGCAAGGCCTCTTTCAGCGCCTTGGCTACTTGCACGCTGTGAGCGTTATCACCATGCACGCAAATACTGTGAATCGGTGTGGCGAGTAACTTACCCGATTGAGTAACGATGCCGCCTGCGCTTAAAAAACGTAGCACTTGCGCCACGCAATCGTCCACTTCAGTAAGAATGGCATCGGGCTGCGAGCGGGGCACCAACATCCCGTCGTCACGGTAAGCGCGATCGGCAAAAACCTCCTGTGCAATCGTAAGGCCTTGCTTTTGGCCTTGCTCTGCTAATGCTGAGCAGGCAGGGGCCAATAAGATTAGGTCACTGCGGTACTGCGACACCGCCTTAGCAATCACTTTTGCCATGTGCTTATCTTCACAAGCCATGTTGTTCATTGCGCCGTGCGGCTTAACATGGGTGAGGCTTAAGCCTTGCAGTTTAGCCATGCCTTCAATGGCCGCGATTTGATACCATAAATCAGTTTGCAGCTGAGCATCGCTAAGCTGCATTTGACGCCGCCCAAAGCCTGGTAAGTCTGGAAACGACGGATGCGCACCGACGCTAACCGCATTTTGCTGCGCTAGCTGTAAGGCTTTGTGCATCACTAATGGATCACCACCATGAAAGCCGCAAGCAATGTTGGCCGATCCAATGATCGGAAACAAGGCCTCGTCATCGCCCATGTTATAAGCCCCAAAGCTTTCACCCACATCGGCGTTGAGATTGACTAAATTGTTTGCTGCGCTTTTCTTCGTTGTTGCCATTACCATTTAACCATCACTAATTGTTCTCGCTTTAGACGCAGTTTAGCGCAAGGGCGAGACAATACAACAGTTGGCGGCAAAAAAAAGGGCGCCCGCAATGGACGCCCTAAACTATCATCAAGGAGGAGAGATGAACTTTTCTAAGCAGCTCGCTTAATTCGTACTTCAGCCACTACTGGAGTGCGGACAACAGGTTTAAGCCTACTTACTGACGCGAAATCGCCGCGGTAATTAACCACTTCTTCGATTTGACCGCGTGTGATGCCCACGTCCTTTAGCAGGTAGTCTGGCATCGCATTTAATTGATTGGTCGCTTGGCGGCGACTACGCCATGCGCGAAATTGTTGTGCATAACGCTCTAAAGTGCTAGCACGAAACTTGCCTTTGCTTACGTTGTTTTTTACGTTTGTCATGTGGGTCACCCGATTCACTTTAAATTTTGTTCAAAAGTTTTAATCACGATCACGCTTTTGGCGCGATTGCTGCCCGACTTTTAGGCGGCACCTTCAATGTCGATGGTGAGAATATAAGGGTATGGCGAAATAAAAACTAACGAAGGATGCTCATGTATTAACCCCCTGTTTATTCATGTATTAAACAAACATCAAAAAATCAATGAATTAGAACCGCTTAACGAACCTAATCGGGTTATTTTAATGAGATTTTTAGCGCTTTTTATTGCTGAAACATCCTATTTAAGTGCTTAAATTGGAAAGATAAGCGGTCAAAAATTGACTCAT
>CALIFM010000003.1 GCA_938021685.1 uncultured Gammaproteobacteria bacterium
ATTGCGCTCAGTGATGTTTCTGCTTGGCCATCTGCAGCAAAATTATCTGTCGCAAGCCATTTTTCAAAAATATCGCGCACCTCAGGCCATTCATCATCCAAAATCGAATACCAAGCTGTGTCTCGGTTCATGCCTTTAAAAATGAGGTGGTTGTAAAACACACCCTCAAAGCGGAAACCTAAACGCCGTGCGGCGGCGCGTGATTTTTCATTCAGCGCATTGCAACGCCATTGCATGCGGCGATAACCCAAATCATCCATAGCGTAGCGAATCATTAAGTACAATGCCTCGGTCGCGGCACGAGTGCGCTGTAATTCCGGGCCAAACCAAATGTGGCCAATCTCGGTGACGCCATTTTGTGCATTAATGTCTAGAAAGCTAGCTTGGCCACTAATATTGCCGGTATCTAAAGACCGAATCGCGTAAAAAACCGGATCAAAGCTAGCTGACTGCTGCTTGATAGTAGCAGTATAAGCCTCTTGTGATGGCCAAGGGTCATAGGCTAAATAATCCCAAATTTTCAAGCTTTCTGCACTGCCATGACCGGAAGCAAATAAATCCGCACTGTGCATCCGCGCATCTTGCGGCTCTAGTTGAGCATATTCACCCTTAAGCACAGTACGCGCAGGCACCAAGGCCGGCGGTGGGCTGGATACTTTCTCACCTGATAAGGGTCGAGCAAACACTTTTTCATCTTGTGGTTTAAGCATAATAAAAACGTGCCTGCTGATTGTAAGAATTGAACACAAAGAATAATTGTAAGGCAACGCTAACGCAATAGCCAACAGCATGATCATCATAAGACCAGCCGCTAATCGAGTGGTGGTTGGCATTGACAAAGCGGCGCTATATACTTAACTAAACGTATAAAAGAGCATATTCATACAAATCTAGGTCAGCCTAGGTTTAGCTCATATAATCATAATGACGTTAATGCCAGCAACTCTGGCCTCCTTAGACTTTAAAGATACGAACACATGAAGAAAACCAAACAACTCCTTACGTCCACTTTCATTGCTGCATCATTGGCTGTGGCCTCCGCCAACAGCTATGCCGATGGCGTGAAAATCGGCTTTGTCACCACCCTCACTACCCCTGCGGGCGTGATCGGAGAAGACATGCAGAATGCTGCCAACTTAGCTCTTGAGCATTTAGGCGGAAAAATGGCTGACCAAGACGTTGAGCTAATTTTTGAAGACGACGGTTTTAAGCCCGAAATTGGCAAACAAAAAACCGACAAACTGGTAAAGAAAGACAAAGTAGACTTCGTGTCTGGTTATATCTGGTCACATGTTTTGATGGCTTCGGCCAAGAGCGTGCTGGACGCAGGTAAGTTTTTGATCAGTGCCAATGCAGGGCCCTCACAGATGGCAGGCAAAGGTTGCGATAGCAACTTCTTTTCAACCTCGTGGCAGAATGATCAAACACCCATGGCAATGGGCGAAGTGCTGAACACTCAAGGAGTAAAGTCGCTGTATGTAATGGTACCCAACTATGCCGCCGGAAAAAACATGGCTGCAGGTGTTGAGCGCACCTTTAAAGGCGAGATTGTCGGCAAAGACATGACAAAGTGGGGCAAAGACAAGCAGCTAGACTTTTCAGCTGAATTGGCCAAGGCTAAAGCCTCGGGCGCTGATGGCTTGTTCGTATTCTACCCAGGCAGCGCAGGCGGTGCGTTTATCAAGCAATACCAGCAAGCGGGCTTGAAAGATAGCTTACCGCTGTACACCGTATTCACTGTGGATTCGATCTCACTGCCTAAATTGCAAGCGGCGGATATGCAAGGTGTCATGGGTTCAAAAAGCACCATGTTCTGGGGCCCTGACTTAGATAATGCCGCCAACATAAAGTTTGTATCTGACTTCAAAGCCAAGCACGGTAAATATCCTTCTTTTTATGCCGCCCAATCGTATGATTCAATCATGTTGATCGACAGTGCCTTGCGTGCCACGGGCGGCAAAGTGGACGACGAAGATGCACTACGTGCAGCGATGGAAAAAGCGGACTTCGATTCGGTACGCGGCGATTTCACCTACGGCAACAATCACATGCCTGTGCAAAACTTTTACTTACGCGAAGTAGTGGCTGATGCTGACGGTAATTGGACTACCCAGATTTCTGAAACCGTTTACGAAGCGCATCAAGATCCGTATGCGGCAGATTGCCAATTATAGGTTGCCTTAAACGATAGCTTTCAGCCCGACTTTCGCGCAAGCGGCGGTCGGGCTTTGTTATATTTAGCCTCTTGAATTTCATTTAAACCGATGGATTGGCAACTGTTAATCACCCAGATGCTGAATGGCTTACAGCTAGGCCTGTTGCTGTTTTTAGTAGCGTCTGGGCTGACCTTGATCTTCGGCATCATGGACTTCATCAACTTGTCGCACGGTTCGTTTTATATGCTGGGTGCTTTTATCTGCTCCAGTATCACCGCCAAAACCGGTTCTTTATTTATCGGCATTGTGCTGGCCGTACTGGTGGTGTTTTGCATCGGCGCATTGGTTGAGCGACTTATCGCCCGCAAGCTGTATCAAAACGATCACCTCGATCATGTGCTGGTCACCTTTGGGCTAATCTTGGTATTTGACACCCTAGCACACCTAATTTGGGGGTCACAAGGTCGTATAATCTCTCTACCTGATAGCCTTAACGGGCAAATCAATTTAGGTAGTTTGGTGCTACCGAGCTACCGCTTACTGATCATTGGGGCGGGCTTAACTGTCGCCATTGGCTTATACTTCTTGGTCACCCGCTCGCGCCTCGGCATGCGTATTCGCGCAGGTGCATCTAATCGGCAAATGGTGTCGGCGCTAGGCGTAGACATTGATCGCTTATACCTCATCGTATTTGCGCTTGGTGCAGCGCTAGCGGGATTGGCGGGCATGCTGATCGCCCCCATTACCGAAGCCAGCATTGGCATGGGCAACGAGATCATCATTATCGCTTTTGTCGTGGTCATCGTTGGTGGCATTGGCTCAGTGAAAGGCGCATTTTATGCCGCTCTATTGATCGGCTTTATCGACACTCTTGGCCGTTCATATTTAGGCGACTTACTAGCACTGTTCTTGTCTAGCCAAAACGCCGAAACCGCTGCGCCTGCTTTGTCTGCCATGCTTATTTATATCTTGATGGCTGCCGTACTGGCATTCAGGCCGCAAGGCTTGTTTCCACCCAGCAATAGTTAATCAGCAAGCATCATGCGCGGCGAACAAGCTTCTTCTTGGCCAAGTCATTTACTAGCCAGATTAAAAGGCAACCTACCTAATCAGGTTTATTTTGCACTGGTTATCGCTCTGCTAATCGCGCCGTGGTTGATTAACGCCCTAGATCAAAGCTTTTATCTCGATCTGCTTACCCGCGCCTTAATTATCGCCATTGCCGTGGCCAGCCTCAATCTCATCATCGGCTTTGGCGGCATGGTTAGCTTGGGCCACGCTGCCTTCTTGGGCATCGGCGCCTACTGCGTAGGCATTCCGACGTATTACGAGCAATTTAATGGCTTTGTTCATTTAGGCTTAGCGGTACTTTGCAGTGCACTATTTGCCTTGCTCACCGGCCTGATTTGTCTGCGAACTAAAGCCGTGTATTTCATCATGATCACGCTGGCCTTCGCGCAAATGCTGTACTTCACGCTAGTCAGCTTGGATGAATATGGCGCAGACGACGGTTTGGTTATCTACCAACGCAGCGAGTTCCCGGGCATCTTCGATATCGAAAACCCCACTACCTTGTATTACGCCGTACTGCTGTTTTTACTCGGCTGCTTATATCTCACCCATCGCATGATGCACGCCCGCTTTGGCCGTGTGCTACAAGGCTGCAAACACAATGAACAGCGTATGCAAGCTTTAGGCTTTCTCACCTACAAATACAAGCTCATTGCCTACGTGATTGCCGGCACTATGGCAGGCGTGGCAGGGTTTTTCTTGGGCAACTTTACCAACTTCATCAGCCCTGAAATGATGGACTGGACCCACTCAGCTGAGCTGATCTTCATGCTAGTGATCGGCGGCACTGGCATCCTGTTTGGCCCTGTGGTGGGCGCAGTCTTGTTTTTACTGTTGGAAGAATGGTTATCTGGCTTTAGTGTTTACTGGCATTTAATCTTGGGCCTCATGCTAATTGCCTTAGTAGTGTTCGGCAAAGGTGGCGTGCATGGCCTGCTTAGCCTTGGCAGCAATCGAGGCAGCCAACAAAATACCACCACTTAGTATGGCCAGCATTTTGCAAACTCATGATTTGCACAAAAGCTTCGGTGCGCTGGTAGCCACCGACAGTGTTAGCCTTACAGTGCAAACAGGTGAAGTGCACGCTATTGTCGGCCCCAACGGTGCAGGTAAAACCACATTGCTATCATTATTATCTGGCAGCCTCAAACCCGATAGCGGCCGCATCGAATTTAATGGCAAAGATGTCACCCGCACCCCCGCGCACAAACGCGTACGACTGGGCCTAGCGCGCTCGTTTCAAATCACCAGTTTAATCTTGCCAATGACCGTGCTGGAAAATGTGATGTTAGCAGTACAAGGCACCACGGGACATTCGCTTAAATTTTGGTCACCTGTCAGCAAAGAAAAAGATACTCAGACCCAAGCAATGCATTTTTTGCAAGCGGTCAAACTGCAAGACAAAAGCCAGCATTTGGCCGATGCCCTTTCACACGGCGAGCAGCGTCAGTTAGAGATTGCTATTGCTTTAGCTTTAAAGCCAAAATTATTGCTGCTAGACGAACCCATGGCTGGCATGAGCAAAGAAGAAACGCGTAAAATGATCGATTTGTTGCGAGACCTAAAAGGCGACATCACTATCTTGTTAGTGGAGCACGACATGGATGCGGTGTTTGCCTTGGCCGATCGCACCTCCGTGCTGGTAGAGGGTGGACTGATTGCCACTGGCACCACGGAGGAAATTCGTAGCAATACCGAAGTGCAACAAGCCTATTTAGGCGAAGCCTAGTTATGAGCTTAGTCGTTAACAACATCAACACCTTTTACGGCCGCAGCCAAGTGCTGTTTGACTTAAGCCTAGAGATCAAGACAGGCAGCGTCACCACTTTGCTGGGCCGCAATGGCATGGGCAAAACCACCACCGTTAATAGCATCATCGGCAACTTAGCCTGCCAAAGCGGCAAGATCATATATAACGACCAAACCATCAGCGGCTTACGTGCCTTTCAAATTGCACAAAAAGGAATCGGCTTGGTGCCCGAAGGGCGGCAGATTTTCCCCAACTTAAACGTGCGCGAGAACCTGATGGCCACCGCCGCCAACTATGCCGATGCAGCCGACCCATGGACGCTGGACAAAGTACTGGATTTGTTCCCTGCCTTAGCGCAGCGCTTAAGCAATATGGGTAATCAACTCTCAGGCGGTGAACAACAAATGCTAGCCATCGGCCGTGCACTCATGCTAAACCCCGAACTGCTTATTTTAGACGAAGCCACCGAAGGCTTAGCGCCACTGGTTCGCCAGCAAATCTGGCAGCAGCTGGACGAGATCAAACGCACCGGCATTTCGATTTTACTGATCGATAAAAACCTCGACGACATCTGCAAGGTTGCGGACTACCATTATATTATCGAAAAAGGGCAAGCTGTTTGGAAGGGTGATTCAGCGCAGCTTCTAGACAACCCAAAGCTTAAGGAGCGCTATTTAGGAGTGTGACCATCAAAACCACTAGG
>CALIFM010000004.1 GCA_938021685.1 uncultured Gammaproteobacteria bacterium
TTCATCGGTAAATTATTCATTCTGATACTTTTCATGGTGTCTCTCTAAATTTATATAGCTTTAATGATTAGCCTTTCTTACTTACTTAAGGCTAAAGTGAACTAAAAAACAACTCAAAAGCTGGAAGCTGCTTACGGACTAAATCAGAGACGTGTGCACGCTCCAATGTATGCAACGAATGCCTTTCATTATCTGAGATAACTTTAGCACAAAATGCCCGCTGCAACGGTGCATTTGTAGCAAGTGCCATGTAAAACCCCCTCGCTTCCATGTCAAATATAACCCCATCTTCATAGGCTTCGCATGGCGTGTCTACGCTGTGCATAACAAGGCCCCCTTGAGCTTTTTTAGGCGGACCTGAGTTGATTGATTGCCGCGCACACTCGGCAGGCCAAACTAAGCTACCAACAGCTAAACCCGCCGTACCTGCAATACCGATATTAATAAATACCTCATTGGAATCCGCAGTTTGGCTCGCGGCAATCACAGCATCAAAGCATGCTTTTTGTCCTATGCCCGTGACCACTACTCGCAGTGGCGGCTCACCATACTGCTGCAACAAAGGATGCTTTGCTTGCTTAACGAGCTTGTAATGATTCACAAACGGCGCAGCCTCAGCTTTAATGGCCGTGACAATACAGATCGGAACTTTGAAATCAGGCATGATCTTGCAAGCCATGCTGCTCAAGCAAAACGTGGCACTGCTTCGCCAAGGCTTCGTTTTTGTGCTTCGCTGCACCCATCAGCAAAATTCCACATTTATACTCAAGCATTTCCAGTGTCAGCACTCTGTCTGCATGCTTAAGCTCGCCAGCAGTTAGTATCTTATCCAGTGCCTGCACCCGAAAGCGGTCCATCCCCCAGTGCTTTCTTGATAGTTGATCACTATGCCCACCCGTTTTAATCACTAAAGGTTCTTCCACTAAATAAACCGGCAGATGAGAAAACAGTCGAAGCCATAAATCATAATCTTCGCACGCAGGTAAGGTTTCATCAAAATTACCGTAGCGCTCAAATACCGATTTATGAATCAGCACACTAGAGGGCGATACGCAACACAGCGGCAAACATTGCGGGTAAATCCAACCATGTGGTTTGCGATGCTTGTCCATCGCATTCACCCGCACACCATTACGAACCCAAACCTCGTCCGTGTGCAGCACCTGTGCTTCAGTGTTTAATTTCGCGGCCGCGCATTGCGCTTGTAGCTTATTCGGCAACCAAGTGTCATCCGAATCCAACAGCGCAACCCATTCTCCCTCAGCCTTAACAAGACCCGCATTACGTGCCGCACTAACGCCTTGATTAGCTTGCTGAACCACTTGCACTTCAGGAAACTGCTCAGCCAACATAGCAGCTGTTCCATCAGTTGAACCATCGTCCACAACAATAATTTCATGCGCTTGATGCGTTTGTTGCTGCACCGATTGCAGCGCTGCCACCAATGGTTGCGCTCGATTACAGGTCGGGATGATAACGCTAATTTGCATTAGGCTTACGTTATATGAATACGCAGACTTAAACAACAAAAGCACCTACAAAGGTGCTTTTGTATTACAACAAGTACGGCCCTTTGCCCATGCGTGAGGACCGGTCCTTTAAGTCACTTGTCTCTAGAATAAATGCTCAACCATGCTACGCTCCTCTTGTAGCTCTTGCTCAGTCGCCGCCATGCGTTCGCGGCTGAAGTCATTAATCTCCAAGCCTTGCACAACTTCATATTCACCATTTTTACAAACTACAGGGAAGGAATAGATCAGACCTTCATCAATGCCGTAATCACCGTTCGATTTGATCGCCATGCTCACCCAATCGCCTTCAGCAGATCCCAGCGCCCAATCGCGCATATGACAAACAGCTGCATGTGCAGCCGATGCCGCGCTAGAGGCACCACGCGCATTGATAATTGCTGCACCACGCTTTTGCACAGTCGGAATTAAGTCGCTCTCCAACCAATCCTGCTTTAGCGTATCCATCGCGGGCTTATCTTTAATGGTTGCATGGAACACATCAGGATATTGCGTGGCTGAATGATTACCCCAAATGGTCGGACGCATAATTTCACTGGCGTGGCAGCCTGCTTTCTCCGCTAGCTGTGACAAAGTGCGCTGATGATCAAGACGCGTCATCGCCGTAAACTGCTTGTTCGGAATATCGGGCGCATTGTGCATGGCAATCAGCGCATTGGTGTTAGCTGGGTTGCCTACTACCAACACTTTAACATCGCGCTTTGCCACTTTATTTAAGGCTTTACCTTGGCCTGAAAAAATGGCTGCATTGGCTTCAAGCAAATCTTTGCGCTCCATGCCTTTTCCGCGCGGACGCGCGCCAACTAACAAAGCGTAATCAATATCGGCAAAGCCCACTTCGGGGTCACTAGTTGCCACCACAGAATGCACCAATGGAAAGGCACAGTCATCAATTTCCATCACCACGCCGTTCAGGGCTTCCATCGCGGGCTCAATTTCAACTAAATGCAAAATAACAGGCTGGTCTTGCCCTAACATATTGCCCGAGGCAATTTGAAAAATCAGTGAATACGAAATGCTGCCAGCAGCACCAGTGATTGCAACTTTTACAGGTTGTTTCATGAATAAGGGATGCTAATTAGAATAAAAAAACGATTATACCCTGTCAGCTAAGGCGAATCGATAAACAATAAGATAGGCAATAAGTAGTACGCCTTGAAGTTATGCATAAATTAAACTCTTCACTCAAATCATAGACTTTAAGACTTTTCATCTTTGCTCTTGCTTTGCATCTTTTCTTGCTCAACCAAATCCTCAGGGTCTTTGATGATGGACTCCCAATCCTCTTGACCCTTTGATAAACGCAGCCCCCACGCAACAAGACCAGAAGCTACAAATGCTGCCGACATCAAAAATAATACGCGCGGCGGATCAAAAGAGATCAGTGCAAACACAATAACAAAGCCAATCAAGACTATAAAAGGCACTTTGCTTTTCACATCTAAGTCTTTGAAACTTCTGAATTTTACACTGCTTACCATCAACACAGCAGCCAGCAAGGTGATAAGCGAACTCAGCACAGCCACAAGCATGCCAGTGGCAGCAAAATCATGCATACTCCAAACCCAAAACACCACAAAGGCCGCAGCAGACGGACTAGGTAAACCGATAAAATACCGCTTATCTTCTGCCGCAATGGTATTAAAACGAGCCAAACGTAGGGCGGTAGCAGCCACATAAATAAATGAAATAACCCAACCAGTTTTACCAAGGTCTTTTAAAGTCCAAAAATACATGACCAAACCAGGGGCCAAGCCAAAAGCGATTAAATCCACTAAACTGTCGTATTCCTTACCAAATTCACTGGCGGTATTAGTCATACGCGCCACTCGCCCATCAAGAGTATCGGTAATCATCGCAATCAACACACCGATGGCAGCTGCGTCAAAATGTCCGCGCGAAGCTGAAATAATGGCATAAAAACCGAAAAATAAGCCCGCCGTCGTAAACAAGCTGGGCAGAATATACACACCCCTGCGCTGTGATTCGCTATTTGATGGTTCGTCTGACATAGTGTTTAATTTTTTCTTGTCTTGACTGTATTTTCTGCGACTGGCAAACGCGCCAAGACATCATTACCAGAATCAACCCACTGACCAAGCTGCGCGACAATTTCTGTGTCAGTCGGCAAATACAAATCAACCCGTGAGCCAAAGCGAATAAAACCATAACGCTCACCGGTGTCCACTTGGTCGCCTTCTTTAACGTAGCACAATATGCGCCGTGCAATCAGCCCTGCAACTTGCACAAACACCACGTCGCCACCCGACTTGGTTTGCAACCACAAAGCATTGCGCTCATTATCTGTAGAGGCCTTATCCACCGCTGCATTGAAGTATTTGCCTTCAATATACCAGCGCTGCTTAATCTGACCCGCGATCGGAATCAAATTAGAGTGTACCGAAAAAACATTCATAAACACGCTGATCTTGATCGCTTCACGATCTAAATGCGGATCCTGCGTATTTTCAATCTTGATGATCTTGCCGCTGGCTGGCGAAACTATATCGCCCTCTTGCATAGAGATGCTCCGCACAGGGTCGCGAAAAAATTGCAACATAAACGCGAATACTAACCAAAAAATCAACGACCACCAGCCAATGGTGAAGCTCGCAATTAAAGCCAGGGCTAAGCCTAAAGCGAGACGGCTCCAGCCCTCTTTAGCAATGAATGGATAGGTTTTCATTTAAATAATTTTAACAAAAAAGGGCGACAATACTGCCACCCTTTATGAAATTTAGATGCCTATAAATACCTATGAGCACCTTGCTATTGCGTCTTAGTTTTTAGACTTATCCACAATTTTACCTTTGTCAATCCAAGGCATCATGCCACGCAACTTGGCACCCACCTCTTCAATCTGATGACCCGAAGCACGCGAACGCAATTCAGGAAACACCTTGCCACCTTGGGCATTGTCTTCCATAAACTCACGAGCAAACTGGCCTGATTGGATTTCGCTCAAGATCTTTTTCATCTCGGCCTTGGTTTGCTCATTCACCACACGTGGGCCACGCGTTAAATCACCAAATTCAGCGGTGTTAGATATCGAATAACGCATATTAGCAATGCCGCCTTCATACATTAAATCAACAATCAGCTTAAGCTCATGCAAGCACTCAAAATACGCCATTTCTGGCGGATAGCCCGCTTCCACTAGCGTTTCGAAGCCTGCCTGCACTAAAGCAGTTGTACCACCGCACAGCACGGCTTGTTCACCAAACAAGTCAGTTTCAGTTTCATCTTTAAAAGTGGTTTCGATGATGCCCGCACGGCCACCACCAACGGCAGAGGCATAAGCAATGGCAGTTTCTAGCGCTTTGCCTGAGCTGTCTTGGTTGACCGCCACCAAACAAGGCACGCCGCCACCGCCTTCATAGGTCGAACGCACTAAATGACCTGGTCCCTTAGGCGCAGCCATGAATACGTCAATGTCTTCACGTGGCTTGATGTAGTCAAAATGAATATTCAAACCATGCGCAAAAGCCAAAGCTGCACCTTGCTTTAGGTTATCTTTAATTTCTTGGTCATAAGCACTGGCTTGTGACTCATCAGGCAACAACACCATTACGATATCAGCTTGCCCAACCGCCTCTGCCACTTCAGCCACTTCCAAGCCAGCATTTTGCGCTTTCTTGATGGAATTAGAGCCTTGACGCAGCCCTACCACCACGTTCATGCCACTGTCTTTTAAGTTGTTCGCGTGCGCATGGCCTTGCGAGCCATAACCTAGCACGGCAATTTTCTTATCCTTAAGCACATCAAGGTTGGCGTCTTTATCGTAATAAACTTTCATGGGTACTCCGAATCATTTTAAATTAAATAGGGTTATCTAACGGGGCGTTTGCCCAGCCGCTTTATTCATTCTATATATTTTCAGCCTTTCAGGCCTTTCTTACCGCGTGAAATACCTGTCACACCTGAGCGTGCAAGCTCAACAATTTCTGCAATCTGTATCGCACTGATAAACGAATCCGTTTGATCAGCATCGCCTGTCATTTGAACCGTATAGGTGCTATCAGTCACACCAATAATCTCTGCCTCAAAGATGTCTACTAAGCGTTTTATTTCATCACGCTGCGAATTGCCTTTCGCGATCACTTTAATTAAGATCAATTCGCGTTCAATATGTGGGTTTGCAGACAAATCAACCACCTTCACAACTGCGATTAATTTATTGATTTGTTTGAGTATTTGCTCAATATGTGCATCGTCACCTTTGGTCACTAAGGTCAGACGCGACATCGTTGGGTCTTCAGTCACTGCCACAGTGAGCGATTCAATATTATAAGCGCGCGCTGAAAACAAACCGGCCACACGCGACAACTCGCCCGGTTCATTTTCTAGAAGCATTGAAATAATTCTACGCATCAGGCTGCCCCCTTCGGTGAATTCAGTTTATCTGGCCGCATCGTCATTTCAGCATGCCCTGCACCTGATGGAATCATTGGAAACACGTTTTCTGACTGATCGGTCACAATGTCCATAAACACCAAACGATCTTTCAAAGCGAAGGCTTCTTGCAAGGCACCTTTCACATCCGCCGGGTTTTCCACACGCATACCCACATGGCCAAAGCTTTCGGTCAACTTCACAAAGTCAGGCAAAGAATCCATGTACGTGTGCGAATAACGCCGCTCATAAAAGAACTCTTGCCACTGGCGCACCATACCCAAATAACGATTATTCAAGCACAACACTTTCACCGGCATGCCATACTGCAAACAGGTTGCCAGCTCTTGAATACACATCAAGATGCTGCCATCGCCCGTGATGCAAGCCACATCAGCATCAGGATTGCCAAACTGCACTCCCATTGCCGCAGGCAGACCAAAACCCATAGTGCCAAGGCCGCCAGAGTTAATCCACTTGCGCGGCTCTTTAAAGTGGTAATACTGCGCTGCCCACATTTGGTGCTGGCCCACATCAGAAGTCACAAAAGCATCACCTCCGGTCACTTCATACAAGTCTTTTACAACTTGTTGCGGTTTAATCAGCTTGTCATCTAGCTCAAACCCTAGGCTGTCCAAGCTCTGCCACTGCTTAATGGTTTTCCACCAATCTTCCGTTTGCTTAGGGTCATAGTCAGGCAGTTGCTTAGCCGCCTCAATCATTTGCGTCAGCACGACTTTTACGTCACCTACAATCGGTACGTCGGCTTTACGGTTCTTACCAATCGAAGCTGGATCGATATCAATCTGCACTACTTTGGCGCTGGGCGCGAATTTATTCAAATCGCCGGTCACGCGGTCATCAAAACGCGCACCAATGGCAAAAATCAAATCCGCCTCATGCATCGCCATGTTGGCTTCATAAGTGCCATGCATCCCAAGCATGCCAATAAACTGTGAGTCAGGCGCAGGGTAAGCGCCTAAGCCCATTAAGGTTTGTGTAATCGGCAAGCCCGTATCGCGCACAAAATGCGTCAATTCCTCAGCGGCATTCGCCAACACCGCACCGCCGCCCACATAAATAATCGGCCGCTTGGCTGCTTGCAGCATTTCAAGACCTTTCTTAATCTGCCTGTCATTGCCTTTTATTTTAGGCTGATACGAGCGAATCGTCACATCATCAGGGTAATGATAATGCGCCTTTTGCGCCGTGATATCTTTGGGCACGTCCACCAGCACTGGGCCGGGACGACCCGTTTCTGCCACATGAAATGCTTTCTTAATCGTTTCAGCTAAGTTATTGACATTCTTAACTAAAAAATTGTGCTTCACGCATGGCCGAGTTATGCCCACCACATCAGCTTCTTGAAACGAGTCATAACCAATTAAGGCCGTCGGCACTTGGCCGGTGATCACCACCATGGGAATGGAATCCATATAAGCGGTTGCAATACCGGTGACTGCATTAGTCGCACCTGGACCAGAGGTGACCAGCACCACACCAGTCTTGCCGGTTGAGCGGGAATAGCCGTCCGCAGCATGGGTCGCCCCTTGCTCATGGCGTGTTAAAATATGATTGATATGTTCGTGATTATAAATCGCATCATAGATGTGCAATGCTGCACCACCTGGATACCCAAACACAAACTCAACGCCTTCATCGTGCAAACTTTGCACAACAATCTCAGCACCAGTGAGTTCCACTCAAAACCTCGTTTAAATCTAGATTAATTAAGCCGATGAGAAAACATCGACATGTATTGCCTTAGCCTAACAACATCCAAATGCTAAACCAAGCGTTTAAAGGGGGTTTTTACCTTAAATACCGCCCAACATCAATCATCTATTCGATTCAAAGTGCAGATTAAATTATAAACTGCAAAAAACTGCATTGAATAACCAAGCTTAATAGCGCAAAAATAGTCGGCAACTGTGGTTGGCACAGCCGCGCATTTGGCTATAATCAAAGCCTTAACATTTACCTAGATTGATCAAGAAGATGGCCGTTAAAAAAGTAGGCTTCGTCGGCTGGCGTGGCATGGTTGGTTCTGTTTTGCTGGAGCGGATGCAAGCACAAGACGATTTTTCCCTTATTGACGAGCCTATTTTCTACACCACCTCACAAACTGGCCAAGCTGCACCCGACATTGGCAAGCCTTGCCCTGTCTTGCAAGATGCCACCGATATCACCAGCCTTAAACAATGCGATGCCATTATCACCTGCCAAGGCGGTGATTACACTAAACAAGTATACGGACAGCTTATTGACGCAGGCTGGAAAGGTTATTGGATCGATGCCGCTTCCACCTTGCGCATGGATGACGATGCGATCATCGTACTTGATCCCGTTAATTTAGCTGTTATCGAGCAAGGTTTAGACCAAGGCATCACCAAACTCATCGGCGGCAACTGCACAGTCAGCTTAATGCTGATGGCCCTCGGTGGTTTATTTAACGCTGGCGCGATTGAATGGATGAGCGCCATGACTTATCAAGCAGCTTCTGGCTCAGGTGCACAGCATATGCGCGAGCTGATTAACCAAATGGGCTGCCTCGAAAGCGCAACAAGCGACCTCTTGCAAAACCCCGCCTCTGGCATCTTGCAGATTGATCAACGCATTACCGACACTTTGCATGGCAATGATTTTCCCGTTGATAATTGGAAGGTGCCTTTGGCTGCTAGCCTCATCCCATGGATTGATAGCGACTTAGGCAATGGCGTCAGCCGTGAAGAATGGAAAGCACCCAACGAAACCAACAAAATACTCGGGCGTAACGATGACGACCTTATTCCGATTGATGGTCTGTGCGTACGCATTGGTGCCATGCGCTCACATGCCCAAGCACTCACCATCAAGCTTAAGCAAAACCTGCCTATAGATGAAGTTGAAGACATCTTAAACCAAGGCAATGAATGGGTCGAAATCGTGCCGAATCAAAGCGCACCATCACAACAAAAGCTTACCCCTGCTTATGCCACTGGCACACTGAAAGTTCCCGTAGGCCGTCTACGCAAAATGCAGATGGGCGATAATTATCTAAGTGCTTTTACTGTCGGAGACCAATTGCTATGGGGCGCAGCGGAGCCTTTACGACGAGTATTACGCATTATTCTTGCTCGTTAAATTAATGCACGCCGCCTTGATACTAAAGCTCATTGGCCTTATTTATTAAGCCATGTTTTTGCGTTTCTTCTTAGCCATTGTCCTGTTAGCAGGCGTTATGGCCTTTTTAGCTTGGTACTCCAAAGCCGATGCCGCTGCGCGAAATCGCTCACTCAAGAACGTGCTGCTATACGGCATTGGCGCTATTTTGCTTTTGTTGGTGGTCACCGGACGCATCCCTTGGCTGTTCGCATTAGTTTCAGCCGCCATTCCATTTTACCGCCGCATTATAGCGTTTCGCGGCGTGCTAGGTTTTTTTGGCAAGGCCATTGGCCCCACCAGCATGACCACTACTTGGTTAAAGGTACAGTACGATTTTGCTGGCACTGGACTCGACGCGCTGGTTTTGATGGGCGAATTTGAAGGCAAGCATTTAAGCCAATTAGACGATACCCAGCTGCAAACCTTGCTGCAAGATTGCAAGCAAGACTTGCAAAGCCGTGCCGCGGTGCAAGCCTTTATTTTGATGAAAGCCAAGCAATCTGCACAATCTCAATCAGATGAGCAATCACAGGGGCAAAGCCAAGCTGCCCCGCCTGTCACGCCCATGACTCGACAGCAAGCCTTCGAGGTTTTGGGCCTACCTCACACCGCAAGCGAAAGTGAGATC
>CALIFM010000005.1 GCA_938021685.1 uncultured Gammaproteobacteria bacterium
GGCATGGCAGGTGCAAAAGAAATACGGACTCAGATTAAGAGTATCCAGAACACGCGTAAAATTACCAAGGCAATGGAAATGGTTGCCGCCAGTAAGATGCGTCGTGCCCAGGATCGTATGAACGCCGCAAGACCTTATGCGGAAATGATTCAGCGTGTGGTTTCACACATGGCGCAATCGCATTCAGAGTACCACCACCCTTATTTTGGTGAGCGTGAAGTGAAACGTGTGGGCTATGTGATTGTGTCTAGTGATCGTGGCTTATGCGGTGGTCTTAATATCAATGTGTTTCGCCGTGCGGTTGCTCAAATGAGCGATTGGCAAGGCAAAGGTGTTGAAGTGGATGTATCGCTGCTTGGTAGTAAGGCTTTAGCTTTTTTCAAACGTTTTAATGCCAACATCGTGTCTGAGGCCAGCCAGTTTGGTGATGCGCCGCAGCTTGAAGAAATTGTAGGCGCCATTAAAGTTATGATGGACAACTACATCGAAGGTAAGATTGACCGCCTTTATATTGTGAGCAATGAATTTGTCAACACCATGACACAAAGCCCGCAAGAAGTGCAGCTGATCCCTGTTCAAATTGAAGAAGAGGAAGTGCGCAAGCACCATTGGGATTATATTTACGAGCCCGATGCTAAAGAGATTGTGGACCTGACGATGACACGTTATATCGAGTCGTTGGTTTATAAAGCAGTGGTTGAAAATGCCGCTTGCGAGCAATCTGCACGGATGGTGGCGATGAAGGCAGCCACCGATAATGCCGGTGACTTAATCAGTGACCTTGAGCTTGTGTATAACAAAGCGCGTCAGGCGTCGATTACGCAAGAGCTGTCAGAAATTGTAAGCGGAGCAGCGGCGGTTTAATGGTGGCTTGGTGCCGCGTCGCTTTTAAGAATTAATTTTAATTACGAGGAAGTTTTCGAGCTATGAGTTCCGGAAATATTGTTGAAGTAATCGGTGCGGTTGTGGACGTTCAGTTTCCACGAGACGCAATTCCTAAGGTTTATGATGCCTTGATGGTGGATGCTAAGGAGCTGACACTTGAAGTGCAGCAGCAGATGGGTGATGGCGTGGTGCGTTGCATCGCGATGGGTTCATCAGATGGTTTGCAGCGTGGCTTGGACGTGAGCAACAGCGGCGCGCCAATCACGGTGCCAGTAGGTGAAGCCACTTTGGGGCGTGTAATGGATGTATTGGGTCGTCCGATTGATGAAGCCGGCCCGGTTAAAACTAAAACTAAATTGCCGATTCACCGTGCAGCGCCGACTTACGAAGAGCAGGCGGCTAGCGTGGACTTGTTAGAAACGGGCATTAAAGTAATCGATTTGATCATGCCGATCTCAAAAGGCGGCAAGATCGGCTTGTTCGGTGGTGCGGGTGTAGGTAAAACCGTAACCCTGATGGAATTGATCAACAATATCGCGACAGCCCACAGTGGTTTGTCGGTGTTTGCCGGTGTAGGTGAGCGAACGCGTGAAGGTAATGATTTCTATCATGAAATGACAGAGGCAGGCGTTATCGAAAAAGTGGCGCTGGTATACGGTCAGATGAATGAGCCTCCCGGTAACCGTTTGCGCGTGGCGCTAACGGGCCTTACTATGGCGGAGTTTTTCCGTGACGAAGGCCGTGACGTACTGTTGTTTGTGGATAACATATACCGTTATACCCTTGCGGGTACAGAAGTATCAGCCCTGTTAGGCCGTATGCCTTCAGCGGTAGGCTATCAGCCAACGTTGGCGGACGAGATGGGCGCATTGCAAGAGCGTATCACTTCGACCAAGACGGGTTCGATCACCTCATTCCAAGCGGTATACGTGCCGGCGGATGACTTGACCGATCCATCGCCTGCTACCACCTTTGCTCACTTGGACGCGACGTTGGTATTGTCACGCCAAATTGCGGAATTAGGTATCTACCCTGCGGTAGATCCACTTGATTCAACTTCGCGTGCGCTTGATCCGTTGGTTATCGGTGAAGATCACTACAACACCGCGCGTGCGGTGCAGGGCACCTTACAGCGTTATAAAGAGCTGCAAGACATCATTGCCATTTTGGGTATGGATGAATTGTCTGAAGAAGATAAACAAGATGTAGGCCGTGCACGTAAGATTCAACGCTTCTTGTCACAGCCGTTTACGGTGGCAGAAACCTTTACAGGTGCGCCGGGTAAATATGTGACATTGAAAGACACCTTGAACGGTTTTAAAGCCATTGTTAATGGTGACTATGATGACCTTCCTGAGCAAGCTTTCTATATGGTCGGCAGCATTGAAGAAGCCGTTGAAAAAGCCAAGGGCATGCAATAGCAGCCGTTCTGACTGCGACAAAAGAGGTTCATAATATGGCCACCATTCAAGTTGAAATAGTCAGCGCAGAAGAACAAATTTGGTCTGGGCAAGGCACCATGGTGCTTGCGCCTGGTGCGATGGGTGAGCTAGGCATCGCGCCTGGTCACACACCGCTGATTACCGAGCTCAGCCCTGGTGATATTCGTGTCCAAACTGAAAGCGGTGAAGAGGAGTTTTTCTTTATCTCGGGCGGGATTTTAGAAGTGCAACCCGACATGGTGACGGTGTTATCTGACACAGCAATTCGTGCAGATGATTTGGATGAAGCCAAGGCACTTGAAGCTATGCAACGTGCCGAAGAAGCGGTGCGCGATCAGAATTCAGAAATGGATTATGCGCGGGCTAAGGCAGAACTTGCACAAATTGCGGCCCAGCTTCGTTCTATCGAGAAGATTAAGCAATTGCGTAAGTGATTTATTGCTGAGCAATAAGCATGGCCAGTAAGGGCATATGCTTAAACACCGATTATTAAGCTTAGGGCCGCAATGTGCGGCCTAAGTTTTATCTGCGTTTTGCTTTGTAGCTAACAGCGGTTTTATGGTGAAAGAAGTAATCAACACTGATGTTAGATGTTCTTTGAGTCGAGCTTCACTACACAGCGCTTTTCAACTTAAAGAACCGTTTTTCTTTTAAAAAATACCGTTAATCTGCTTGGTGTTGGTTTGAGTTTACAGGTAAACTGCGGTTTTACTATCAATTTTAGTACTCTTTTTCTTATGAAAACACAGCTACGTTCTTTAGTTATTGTTGTGCTGGCACTTGTTTTGGTCTCGTGCGCCAGCGTGCCGCAAAAACCAGCTGCTCCTAAATTATCCGTGTTAGGCGTAACGCCCTTAAAAATGGGATTTGATAAGCAAACCTTTCGTTTTAATCTTAATGCGTTCAATCCTAATGGCTTTA
Source organism: uncultured Gammaproteobacteria bacterium (assembly GCA_938021685.1). Classification (GTDB taxonomy): domain Bacteria; phylum Pseudomonadota; class Gammaproteobacteria; order Arenicellales; family Poriferihabitantaceae; genus JAAELZ01. The sequence continues at coordinate 3,249 of CALIFM010000005.1, forward strand.
AATTGCCGATAAAGAAAATCGATTTCATTGCGCGCTTTGCAGGTATCGATGTGGGCGAAGGCTTAACCACTGAAGCAGTGACTCTAAGCCCGAACTCTGACACGGCTTTTTCGATGGACGTGAATACTGACTTATCAAAGTTGGTGAGTAATATTGGTGATTTGGTTAAGCTTAAAGGCATGAATTTTGATTACCAAATTGAAGGCAAAATGCGCTTTGTTGAGTCAGGCTTATTTGAAGGTGTGGGCGTGCCTTTTAATCTTAAAGGTAACTTGATGGATAAATTTACTAAGGCCGTTGGCCAATAGAAAGTAAGTATTCAAAATGCGCTTAGCTGCGCAAGTGTGCGACATAAAAAGGGCCTTCATGCGAAGGCCTTTTTTAGTATTTAAAGTTTGTTTTATCTTGCTGATTGTACGTAGACCGCAAGGCCTACAATTGATCCACGTCGCGTACGCCACCGGTTGCTGCACTAGTTGCTAATGCTGCATAAGCGCGTAGGGCTTTACTCACTTCGCGCTCACGGTCTGGTTTCCAGCCAGTTTTGCCTTTGGCATCTATCGCAGTGCGCCGTTTTTCTAACGTCTCGTCATTGACTGCTAGGTGGATGCTGCGTTCAGGTATATTAATATCAATCTGATCGCCTTCCTCCACTAAGCCAATAGTACCGCCAGTAGCGGCCTCGGGTGAGACGTGGCCAATGGATAAGCCAGAAGTGCCGCCAGAAAAGCGCCCGTCGGTAATGAGTGCGCAAGCTTTGCCGAGGCCGGTTGATTTTAAATAGGTGGTAGGGTACAGCATTTCTTGCATGCCGGGGCCGCCTTTGGGGCCTTCATAGCGAATCAGCACCACGTCACCTTCTTTGATGTTGCGCTTGAGAATACCTTCAACGGCATCGTCTTGGCTTTCAAAAATGCGCGCAGGACCGGAGAACACCAAGCAGCTTTCATCCACACCTGCGGTTTTGACGATGCAGCCATCTACCGCCAAATTGCCATAAAGTACGGCTAAACCGCCATCTTGGCTATAGGCATGGGCTTGGTCGCGCACGCAGCCGCCTTCGCGATCAAGGTCAAGGTCGTCGAAATAACGCGATTGTGAAAACGGCGTTTGTGTGGGCACCCCACCTGGGGCCGCCTTGAAGAACTTCAGGCGTTTTTCATCCTCCGTCAATCGTACGTCCCACAAGGCTAAGGCTTCGGCCATATTAGCTGCATGCACTGTTTTGCAGTCGCGATTTATCACGCCCACGCGGTCTAGCTCGCCCAAGATGGCCATCACACCGCCAGCTCGGTGTACGTCTTCCACGTGGTACTCCGGTGTGGCTGGAGCCACTTTGCATAAGCTGGGCACCACGCGGCTTAAGCGGTCGATGTCACTCATGGTGAAATCAACTTCGGCTTCTTGGGCTGCGGCCAATAGATGCAGCACGGTATTGGTGGATCCGCCCATCGAGATATCAAGACACATGGCGTTTTCAAAAGCCTCAAAAGTGGCGATATTGCGTGGCAGCACATCGTGATTATCTTGCTCATAATAGGATTTAGCCATGCCTACAATCATACTGCCTGCTTCACGAAACAAGCGCTCGCGATCTGAGTGAGTGGCCAGTACAGTGCCGTTGCCTGGCAGGGAAAGCCCCAAAGCTTCGGTCAAACAGTTCATTGAATTGGCGGTGAACATGCCTGAGCAAGAGCCACAAGTCGGGCAAGCAGAGCGTTCCATGCGCTCTACACCTTCATCATCTACACTATCATCCGCACCGGCGATCATGGCATCTACTAAGTCGACGCTACGTTCTTCATCATCCCACTGCACTTTGCCTGCTTCCATCGGGCCGCCTGAGACAAAAATCGCAGGAATATTAAGCCGTAGCGCTGCAGATAACATGCCTGGGGTGATCTTGTCGCAGTTGGAAATGCAAACAAGGGCATCGGCGCAGTGGGCATTAACCATATACTCGACCGAGTCCGAAATGATTTCACGTGAGGGCAAGGAATACAGCATGCCGCCATGGCCCATGGCGATACCATCGTCGACGGCGATAGTATTGAACTCTTTGGAAACACCGCCTGCTTTAGCAATTTCGCCTGCGACTAAGTCGCCCATGTCCTTTAGGTGTACATGGCCTGGCACAAACTGGGTGTAAGAATTGGCGATGGCAATGATGGGCTTGTTGAAGTCATCATCAGTCATGCCGGTTGCGCGCCATAAGGCGCGTGCGCCCGCCATGGTGCGTCCGCGAGTGGTGGTCCAAGATCGATAATCAGGCATGGCCGTACTGTTTATTGCAAAAAGGGCCAGCAATGATAGCAAAAAATGCGCTTATTGATACTTAAATAGACGGCTTTTAAAACTAGTCGAGATTATTGTTATTGCTGCAATAAAAAAGCCGCGACTAGCGCGGCTTCATTAGACTTTGCTTGCTAAGAAGCTTACGAGCAATTACCCCAGCAGTCTTCGTTGAATTTACCGTTCTTGCAAGGACGTTCGTTTTTATAGTCCCATTCGGTGCAATGAAATTTCTTGCCTCGGTAAACTTCGTAGTCATTGCCGCTTGACTGACTGTTATTACCCTGCGTGTTGGTTTGTGAGTTATTGCTGTTATTGCCCCATGCTGCATTGCCAATGTCATAAGGGTCGCTAGCTTGGTTGCTGCAACGGACATCGCTACGGCAAGTGCGGATGTGGGTTTTGCTGTCGTCACACATCACGGCATATTCTAAACCGTTACAGATAGGACGATTCGAATCTAGCCCTACATTGGCGCAGGTACGGCCATTGCTGGGCACCCACGAGGCAGTCGGGCAATCAGTGGCGGCTAGTGCGTTGGGCGTAGCGACTAGCTGCAAAATAAATAAGGCTGCTGGGGCGATAATTTTTAAAATACGCATGACGGGTCTCGTGGTTAGCTGCTTAACGTAGGGCAGTGATTGATCTATAAAATGCAGCAGACCTCTATTGCGAGTCACTACATGCGCTGATAAGCGTCTGCTGCAGCTACGGAAAATTATACGGTTAGGCGCTGAATTGCTTATGAATGGCCTATTAAGCACCAGATAGGCGCAGGGCAGTTCAATTTAACTTGCTCTTACAAGCCTATTGTTGGGCAATTAAACCGTTTAGCTCTACATCTAGCTTGTCTAGAACCTCATCATAAGCAAAGGCGCCTAGTTTTTCGCCGCGGCGACTTAAATTAACAAAATTGGGGCCGCACCATAAGCCCAAGTCGGCGTCGTCGGTTTCTCCCGGGCCATTGACCCGGCAACCCATTACCGCAATGCTCAGGGCATGCTGCTCTGCGTGTTGGGTGCGGGCTTTGACCTTTTGCGCTAGATCAATAAAGGCTTCGTTTTCCACCCGCGAACAGCTGGGGCAACTAATGATGTTGAGCTTGTTGGGGTCAAAATCATCATCTTTGGGGCGCATGCCGGCCTGTGCATCACGAATGATTTGCTTGCCGACAATAATCTCTTGTTGTTTGTCGGCATAGGGCAAGGTGAGGGATACTCGTAAGGTGTCGCCAATGCCTTGTGCGAGCAGCGGCAGGAAGGCAACGCGAGTTTTGTCCACCCCTTCGGGCGGCATGCCTGCTTCAGTTACGCCCAAGTGCAACGGAATTTCAGGGCGCTCAGCAGCAAAGCGCTGATAGGCATCCAATGCTTTACGTGGATCAGAATCTTTCAAGGAAACGCAGTAGCGAGTAAAGCCGATTGAATCGAGCAGTTCGCAGTGGTCTAAGGCACTGGCCAGCATGGGCGCTATAGAGTCTTCTTTGGGGAATAGATCCAGCTTGGCTGGATCCATCGAGCCGGCATTTACGCCTACGCGCATCGCGCAATCATGCTGGTTGGCAATGTCGGCGAGGTATTTCACTTTGTCCTGCCACGGCTTGCTTTTTTCGTGATGATATAAGTGGCCGGGGTTGTAGCGAATTTTTTCTACGTGCGGCGCTAAAATGGCTGCGAGACGGTAGTTTTCTTGCAGGTCTACGCTTAAATTAGCGTTAGTCTGTTGACGAATCTCAATTAGTGCAGCAGCATCACGCTTGTTATCAGCTGCAATACGGATGATGTCGGCTTGTGCTTGCTCAAGGTTGCGAATTTGCAGCAAGGTGTCGTCAATTTGCCGTGTGGGCGTGGCGCACATGCTTTGCACAGCAATCGGATTACCATTGCCAATCTTAAGGTTGCCAATTTGCACCTCGCGGGTGGGTTTTCTCACAATGTTTGCAGTCGACATGGTTTAAGACCTAATAAAATAAGGTTTGTTGTACGATGTTTGCCTAACGATCAAGCAAGTGTATTTTACCTTGTTCGATAAACGCTTGGCAGTTTGATTCAGCTCTTTTTAATCAGTACTAATGATATATTCAGCCCTATGAATTCACTCTCATTTTGCTGTTTATGAATGCCTGCGCATTAACATCACCTGTGCAGAAACTGGACGTTGATGATATTAATCAGCGCATTGTGCGTTCTGGTGTTGCTTGGCTAAAGCCGGTGGATTATTTTGAGTTGATTGGCTCAACTAATTCCTTTTTGCTTCAACAAGATGATGGTGTGCATGGTCGCATCTGCTTGGCGGAACAACAAAGCGCAGGGCGTGGTCGTAGAGGCCGCGTGTGGCATAGCGGCCCGGGGCAGAGCGTATTGTTGTCGTTGGGGTGGGCGCCGCCGCAAGCGCAGTTGCCGGCGGTGCTGAGCTTGGTGGTGGGGGTGGCTGTTACTGAAACCTTGCGGCAATTTGGGATAGATGAGGTGAGCCTCAAGTGGCCGAATGACTTGCTGATTGGGCAGGCAAAGCTTGGAGGTGTTTTAGTTGAAACTGTGCATCAAGGTGGACAAAGTCAATGTGTCATTGGCTTAGGTTTGAATTTAGCTTTGCCAGATGAAGCTGGGCAGCAGATAAATCAAGCTTGTACAGACTTGCTTAGCC
>CALIFM010000006.1 GCA_938021685.1 uncultured Gammaproteobacteria bacterium
ATTTGGTGGCTCATTATCTGAGGCCCACGCTGAGAAAATTTGTAAAATCATGGACCAAGCCTTGAAAGTGGGCGCACCTATAATCGGCATTAATGACTCTGGCGGCGCGCGCATCCAAGAAGGCGTAGCCTCCTTAGGCGGCTATGCTGAAATATTCCAGCGTAATGTGTTGGCCTCAGGTGTGGTGCCGCAAATTTCACTAATCATGGGGCCTTGCGCAGGTGGCGCGGTGTACTCCCCTGCTATTACCGACTTTATCTTTATGGTACGTGACAGCTCATATATGTTTGTTACGGGCCCTGGAGTAGTTAAAACCGTGACCCATGAGGAAGTAACCGCCGAAGAACTAGGAGGCTCAGCTACACATGCAAGCCGCTCAGGCGTGAGTGATGGCTCATATGAGAATGATCTTGAAATGTTGCTGATGACACGCAACTTTCTCGACTTCCTGCCCGCTAGCAACCGCGTTGCACCCCCTACTCGGCCATATGACGACCCACCTGAGCGCAGTGAACCATCACTAGACACAATTATTCCAGATAACCCGAACAAGCCTTATGACATGCTTGAGGTGATCAATAAGATCGTTGACGAGCAAAACTTCTTCGAATTAAAGGCCGACTTCGCCAAGAACATTATTAGTGGCTTCGCACGTATTCAAGGTGCGCCGGTCGGCATTGTGGCCAACCAACCCATGGTGCTTGCAGGCTGTTTAGACATCAACGCTTCAGTGAAGGCTGCACGCTTTATCCGCTTTTGCGATGCTTTTGGCATCCCTGTTATCACCTTGGTGGATGTGCCTGGCTTTATGCCAGGAACCGATCAAGAATATGGCGGCATCATCAAACACGGCGCTAAACTATTGTATGCCTATGCCGAATGCACTGTGCCTAAAATCACGTTGATTACGCGCAAAGCCTATGGCGGTGCCTATGATGTAATGGCATCGAAGCACCTGCGCGGTGACGTCAATCTCTGCTGGCCGAGTGCTGAAATTGCAGTGATGGGCCCTAAAGGAGCAGTAGAAATTATATTTCGTGATGAAGCTAAAGACCCCGTTAAATTAGAGGAGCGCACCGAGGAATATCGCAGCAAATTTGCCAATCCTTTTATTGCAGGTCGCCGTGGCTATGTAGACGATATCATCTCGCCACGTGACAGCCGCCAACGCATTGCTCGCTCGCTGAACATGCTAAAGAATAAGCAGCTTGAAAACCCATGGCGCAAGCATGGTAACGTACCTTTGTAGGTAGCCAATTAAAATAAAAATGAGCAAACCAAAACCTACACAAAGCAAAGCGAGCAAAGACAATAAGCCGCTATTTGATAAAATCTTGATCGCTAATCGCGGCGAAATCGCCTGTCGCGCGATGCGTACAGCAAAGACCATGGGAATCAAGACCGTGGCTGTGTACTCCGATGCTGATGCACGCGCCCTACACGTACGAAGTGCAAATGAAGCGGTGCACTTAGGCGGCAACGCACCTAGCGAAAGCTATCTATGCATCGACAAAATTATCAAAGCCTGTAAAGACACAGGCGCGCAGGCGGTTTACCCTGGCTATGGCTTTTTGTCTGAAAACGCAGAATTTGCCCAAGCGTTAGAAAAAGCAGGGATTGTATTTATTGGCCCAAATGTGAAGGCGATCACCGCCATGGGCGACAAAATCACTTCCAAAAAGCTAGCTGAGAAGGCAGGCGTAAGTTGCATCCCTGGCTACACCGATGTGATTAAAGACGCCGATCATGCCGCTAACATTGCTGCTGACATTGGCTACCCCGTTATGCTTAAAGCCAGCGCGGGTGGGGGCGGCAAAGGCATGCGAGTGGCGTATAACGAAGACGAATGCCGCGACGGCTTCACTCGTGCTGCCAGCGAAGCGGCTTCTAGCTTTGGTGATGAACGCATTTTCTTAGAAAAGTTTATTGAACAGCCGCGCCACATTGAAATTCAAGTGATTGCTGATCAATACGGTGAAGTACTCACCTTGAATGAGCGCGAATGTTCGGTACAGCGACGTCATCAAAAAGTAATTGAAGAGGCGCCCTCGCCGTTTATTGACGAAGCCACTCGCAAGGCCATGAGCAAACAAGCGGTGCAGCTGTGCAAAGCAGTGGATTATGTCTCCGCTGGCACAGTTGAGTTGATTGTTGATAAAGACCGCAATTTTTATTTCTTGGAGATGAATACTCGATTGCAGGTGGAACATCCTGTCACAGAGATGATTACAGGTCTTGACTTGATCGAATTAATGATTCGTGTCGCCGCAGGCGAAACTTTACCGCTAAAACAAAACGCAATAAAGCGCGACGGTTGGGCGCTGGAGTGCCGTGTGTATGCCGAAAACCCCGCGCGTAACTTTATGCCATCTATTGGTCGCCTTAGCCGTTATCAAGAACCGACCCTTGACGACGTGCGCATCGATACCGGCATTGAAGAGGGCGCTGAAATTTCGATGTTTTATGACCCGATGATCTGCAAGCTAGTGACCCATGGCAAAGATCGCAACAGCGCCATTGCCACCATGCAAAAGGCGCTAGACCAGTATTACATTACAGGCGTAGACACCAATATCAACTTTTTATCAGCGATTATTGGTCACCCAAATTTTGCTGATGGTGAGATTGACACCAACTTTATTGACAGCACTTTTCCAGAAGGTTATCAGCCGGAAGAACATCGACCAGATGACATCGAGCCCATCGTTGCGATTGTTGCCTCTTTGCATTTTCGCTATCGCGACCGCGCGGCCAACATCACAGATCAGGTGCTTCATACTCAGCACGAAGCGCGCCCTGACTGGGTGGTTAATGTGCCCACAGTCGGCGAGAAAACAAAATCTTATCCAATTACAGTAAGCAGCGACGCGAACGCTTTGAGTGTACAAATTGGAAAGCAAGCTTATTTAGTTGAAGACGATTGGCAAATGGGCAGCGCTACCTATCAAGGCAAGGTGAATGGTGAGGCCATTAGCTTACAGCTAAATCGTGCGGATTATCGCTTTACGGTGAGCTGCCAAGGTTACAGCCTACACCTGGAAGTATTGTCGCCCAGTATTACGCAATATGCTGCATTGATGCCTGAGAAGCGCCCACCCGATTTATCTAAATTTTTGCTCTCGCCGATGCCGGGGTTGCTAGTCAGCTTAAAGGCGAAAGTGGCCGATCAATTTGAAGCAGGCCAAGAGTTAGCCATCGTCGAAGCAATGAAAATGGAAAACTCCTTGCGTGCAAGTGATGCCTGCACCGTGAAAAAAGTGCATGCTAAAGAAGGTGAAACATTGACAGTGGATCAGGCCATCTTAGAATTTGAATAACTTACACCAATAACGCAGCAGCTATGATTGGAAAACTCAACCACATTGCCATCGCCGTGCCAAACTTAGATGAGGCAGTGCACCTCTACCGTGATGTGCTGGGCGCACAAGTGAGCGCTGAGGAGGATCTACCAGAACACGGCGTGACCACCGTATTTGTAGAGTTGGGCAATACAAAATTGGAGCTGCTGCAAGCATTGGGCGATAACTCCCCTATTGCCAAATTTATGGCGGCCAATCCCGCTGGTGGAATCCACCACTTTTGCCTTGAAGTGGATGACATCAACACCGCGATGCAAACCGCCAAGCAGAACAATTTGCGGGTATTAGGCGATGGCAAGGCTAAAACAGGTGCACACGACAAGCCTGTAATCTTCATCCATCCTAAAGACACACTGGGCTGCTTGGTAGAATTTGAACAAGTGTAGTGCTAAGTTTAGGCATTAATATCATTTGACCTATAAATGAACAGGACTAGGATGGGGGCCATACATCATGATTAAACTAACTAACACCAATATCAAGGGTTCACATTTTGAGGATGTGAATTTATCCAAAACACAATTTGACGACGTCAACTTGAGTGAATCGAGCTTTAACAATATCAATTTGAGCCAGTGCAGCTTTGAAAACCTATCTTTAGCCAATAGTCACATCAAAGATTGCCGTCTTGATGGCCTAACGATTAATGACATCTTGGTGACGGAGCTACTGGCGCACTACGAGACACGCAAAGACTAAACTACCATGCCAGTTGAAATTGCTCTTAATCGTGCAGTAGACAGCGCACAAGCTATCAACATTTACAAAGCCAACAACTGGTCAGCTGCCGACAAGCCCGATGCCCTCCTCGCTGCA
>CALIFM010000007.1 GCA_938021685.1 uncultured Gammaproteobacteria bacterium
AGGATGCTTTTATAAAGCTATTTATTTATTTTTGTTGTAAAAATGATACAAAATTGATTTCAGCAGGGGCTTGTAGTCATCTATTGTTCAGTCAAATTATAAATAAGTCATATAAATAATTGATTTTTAATGATTAAATCATTTATTGTAAGTGTTTTGAGCTTGCTTTCTTTTATTCTTGGCTCACTAGAGGTTGTATGGCCCGCCTCAATTTGATTTGAAATGAAGAAAAGGTGTTTTGCACAGACTTATAATTCCAGTTTTAGTAAACTAGCAGCTCTTCAAGTCCTAAGCACACTGAGCAATGAATCTTGACCATAAACTAACTTGGATCGCAAGCTTTCCTAGAAGTGGTAATACATGGGTGCGTGCGCTCATTACGGCCTATGTCAATGGTGGTGAAACGGATATCAATAGCATTATGCAGACGGGCGACAAAGACCCAGCCTTCTATCAAAATATTATCAAAACCCCTATTAGTGATTGGACGATGACCGATCAAGCCTTAGTCAAGCCTGCGGCTATGTACCGCATGTTAGAAGAGGCGGGCGGTAATTTGATGCTAAAAACCCACGACTGTAATGTGGATTTTTCAGGTGTAGCACAAATTCCATACGACCTGACTCGTGCGGCAATTTATATTGCGCGTGATCCACGCGACGTGGTGCTATCATTTATGAATCACTACAATATGCCTTCGGCCAACGCCGCCGTTGATAAAGTGTTGGATGGCCGTGCCATGACTCGCTATCCGAACAAGGGTTTGCTTGTTGCTCAATTGTCTTGGCAGCTTAGTGTCGCCTCTTGGTTGCGTGACTTGCCATATCCCGTCTACACGCTGCGTTATGAAGACTTGATTGAGAATCCGTTCGATATTCTGAGCGAGATGGTGCGCTTTTTGCAATTAGATTACGATGAGAAAGTGGTCAAAAAGTCGATTGAAGCTTGCCAATTTGAACGCCTGCAAAAACAAGAAAAAGAGCAAGGGTTTCGTGAAGGCGTTGGCCAAACTTTTTTCCATAAAGGACAGTCGCAGCGCTGGAAAACAGAATTAGACAAAAGCTTGCAGCAACGCATTGTTAAGGCCTGTCAAAAAGAGATGCAAGCCTTGCACTATTTGCCTTAATCTCGTTATATTGTAATGGGTTGCTATTTACGCTGAGGCTCTCAAAACGAGAGTGTTTTTGATTTTAACTACGAACGAATGATCCACAAATGTTAGATAACTTTGAAGAAGCTCGTCTTAATATGGTTGAGCAGCAAATTAAGCCATGGAATATGCATGATTCGCGTGTGTTAGAAGCGCTGCGTCAGGTCCGTAGAGAAGACTTTGTACCAGACGAGTATCAAAGTGTGGCTTTTGCCGATATTGCAATCCCATTAAGTGATGGCAATAGTATGTTGGAGCCTAAAATTGTGGCACATATGTTGCAAAGCCTAAGTTTGTCCGAATCCGATAGGGCTTTGGTCATCGGAGTTGGGACTGGCTACGTCGCTGCTTTGTTTGCAAAATTGGTCAACGGTGTAGTGTGTGTAGACCCACGGGCGCAGGTGTTGGATGCAGCCAAACGTAATATTGCGATGTCGGGTATCTCTAACGTTGAATTTCACCAGCGTGACGTCAACACGGCATGGCCTGCTGGTGGTGAGGTGGATGTCGTGTTTTTTAGAAACTCGATGAAGGCGCTGCCTGACCCAATTGGCAAGCATCTAGCGCCCGGTGGCCGCTGTGTGGCTGTTATTGGGCAAGGCTCGATGATGGAGCTGACTTTATTTAGTAAACAAGAGCAGCAATTGGTGAGTCAGTCTATTTTAGATACGGCCACACCTGGCAAAGCTAGTGAAGAGGCCAGTAAGCCAAAGTTCATATTCTAGTCACGCATGGGCACGTAAAATATATGCCCTCGCTCGGTGTCGTCCGAGCTCTCTAATTATTGGTATAGCTAACGAGTAAATGATGAAAAACAAACTGGGTGTCGTGGCGTTGAGCACATTATTTTTTGTAGCACCAGCAAAGGCGACTGATTTAGCTGAGGTGTATGAACTTGCTCTGGGCGCTGATGCAAGCTTAGCCGCTGCACAGCAGACCCTTGAAGCGGCTAAGTTAGATTTGCCTTTGGCGCAAAGTGCCTTTAAGCCGTTTGTCAATGCTGATGGTGGCTTATCCTATGGCTATAACAATACCAAGCCTGAGGGCTCTAACCGTATTTCATACTCAAACATTCAAACTCAATTGGGCGTCTCGGCGGGTAAAAAGTTGATCGATCCTCTGGCGGGTATTGATGTAGAGAAGGCTGAAGTGGCGCAGCAAAGTGCGATCTTAAATTATGAATTGGCGCACGAAGCTTTAATTCAAAATACGATTTCTGGTTATTTAGATGTGCTTGCGGCGGTCGATAACGAGGAGCTGGCCAAACTTGAGCAACAAGCCATTGGTCGACAACTTGAATTGTCCACTCAGCGCTTAGAAGTCGGCTTAGGTACTAAAACCGATCAGTTTGATGCCACTGCTCGTTACCAGCAAAGTAAAGCGGCCACCATTGCCGCACAAAGCGCCATCGTTGATGCTGTGCAAGTACTAGAAGAATATGTTGGAGCGCCTTTAAGTGCAGGCGATACCTTTGCACCTTTGAAGACGCAAGACATTGCTTATGATGCGCAAAATGATGAGCAATGGTTACAGGCTGCCTTAGATAAAAATAAAGCTTACCGTTTAGCCAGCCATCAAGTAGAGGTGTCGATGCTGGAAGTTGAGCGTACCCGTAAGGCTAAATCATTGAATGTGGATGCCATTGGCTCTTGGGGTTTTAATGATTCAAGCGGTGGCCCCGATGGTCGCGGCAACCAAAACGACAACTGGGTGGTGGGCCTTAATGCAAGCTATCCCTTGTTCCAAGGCGGCACGATTAAGACTCGCCAAAAGCAAGCCGGATATCAGCTTAATGCCAGCAAGCATCAACTTGATCAGGTGCGTCGCGAAGCACAGCGCAATATAAAGGCGGCGCAACGGGCGGTCGAAGTCAATAAGGCCCAAGTAAAGGCACTAGCTCAGTCGGTGGCCGCCAGTGAAAATGCCTTGGATTCTAAAGAAGAAGGTTTCCGCGCTGGTGTCACCACTAATTTAGATGTGCTGGATGGACAGCGTGATTTGTTCTTAGCAAAGCGTAATTATTTGCAGTCGCGTTATGCTGTGATCAACGCCATTGTGAGCTTGGAGCGTGCTGCAGGCGACTTGACCGCGCAGGACATTGGACTGGTCAATGGTTGGTTGGAGAAGTAGCTAGACGGATGAGCTAGTCAACTTGAGTCGGCTATGCCCGCGATAGCCAAAGGCAAGATACGGTGCTCAATCTCAAGTACACGCTGTTGCAAACTCTCAGCAGTGTCTTCAGGTAAAATAGCGAGTTGCTCTTGAATAATAACCGGGCCATCATCCAGTTTAGCTGTCACATAATGCACGGTTGCGCCGTGGTATTCTTCTTGGTTGCCTAGTACTCGCTGATGTGTGTTAAGACCTTTGTAGGCAGGTAACAAAGAGGGGTGCAGATTAATAATCTTACCTGCAAATTTTTCCACAAAGTCTGCGCTTAAAATGCGCATAAATCCCGCCAGCACAATTAGTTCGGGCTGATAGCTGCTTATGGTGCTAGCCAAGGCTTTGTCAAAGCTTTGGCGTGACTGCCCCTTTTCTTTTTGTACCACTTCATGTGGGATGCCAGCCTGTTGAGCGCGTTGTAAGCCGTAAGCTTGTGGTTGGTCACTGATGACCGCAACAATTTCAGCGTTTAGCTCACCATCCGTAATACGATCAATAATCGCCTGTAAATTGCTGCCTCCACCTGAAATTAGTACGGCAATGTGCAGTGGCTTTTCAGGCACTGTATTCTACGCTGGGGGCGCCTTTAGATGCAGTAATCATGCCTATTTCAAACACGGTTTCGCCATTGTTTTGCAGTATGTCAATCGCTTGTGCAGCGTGTGCGGCATCAAGGCAAACCACCATGCCAATACCGCAATTAAAGGTGCGCAGCATTTCGTTTTGTTCAATGTTGCCAGCATTTTGCAGCCATTCAAACACGGGCATCGTAGGCCAGCTAGAAAGATTGATATCGGCCTTGCAACCCTCAGGCAGTACCCGTGGTAGGTTTTCGGTTAAGCCGCCGCCAGTGATATGGGCCAAGGCATGCACTGGCACTTCGTTCATTAAGTTCAGCAGGCTTTTTACGTAGATGCGTGTTGGCGCCAATAGCGCTTCGCCAAGCGTTGCGTCGTAACTGCTTGCAATGGGCTTGATCAGTGATTGCCCAGCATGTTCAATCACTTTACGAATCAAAGAGTAGCCGTTTGAATGCGGGCCGCTTGACGCTAGGCCTAGCAGTACATCACCGGGCTGCACTTGGCTTGTCTGTATGATTTTGTCTTTTTCCACCAAGCCGACCGCAAAGCCAGCCAGGTCATAATCTTCCTCAGCATACATGCCGGGCATTTCAGCGGTTTCACCGCCAATAAGAGCTGCCCCCGATTGCTTGCAGCCTTCAGCAATGCCGCTGATCACCGCTTCTGCAGTGTCTAGCTTGAGTTTGCCAGTGGCAAAGTAATCCAAGAAAAATAGTGGCTCGGCGCCAGTGACGATAATATCGTTCACGCACATAGCCACTAAGTCGATACCGATGGTGTCATGCAAGTTAAGGTCGATCACAAGCTTTAATTTGGTACCGACCCCGTCGGCGCCTGACACCAGCACAGGTTGCTTATAATCTTGCCAAGGCAATTCAAATAAGCCGCCAAATCCGCCGATAGACGACAGCACGCCCGGGCGCTTAGTGGCGCGGACCAAGGGTTTGATGCGTTCAACAAGTTCATTGCCAGCATCAATGTCAACGCCACTGTCTTTGTAGCTTAAAGAATTTTTTTGTTTGCTCATAAGGACCATTTGCGTGGGTTAGGCAGTAAAGACTTGGATTTTAACTGATTCAAAGCATTTGAGCTTTAAAGAGTGATAACAAAGATTAATCAGCTAGAAGCTGATCGATTACATCAATTCATTCACGGCGCAGGCTGGTATATATTAAAATAGCAATATAAAGCAGACTTTAACCGAATGTCCGTTGCATACATGCAAGCAGCGGTTGGTATTTGTTTGTGCATAAAGGCTAATTGCCCACTGAATCTTTGCTTATTATGATGTTTGCTCAGCTACCTAATTTCTTAACCTTACTACGCATCGCAATGGTGCCAGTAGTGGTCGTGTTGCTGGGCGACCGGCAATACGAGGCGGCATTATTTGTGTTTGTGCTGGCTGGCATCACTGATGGCTTGGATGGGTGGATTGCCAAACGTTACCACTTGCAAAGTGCATTCGGTGCGATGCTGGATCCGATTGCTGATAAGCTGCTGTTGGTTTCAACTTACACCATGCTCACGTTTTTGGGCGACATCCCTTTTTGGTTGTTAGTGATCGTGTTGTTTCGTGACTTTTTAATTGTAGGTGGTTATTGGTTTTTGATTGCTATGCAAACTGCGCCTAAGGTTAAACCGATTATCACCAGCAAGATCAACACTTTCATGCAAATCATACTGGTGGTGATGGTGTTGCTGAGTAAGGCTGAATATTTAACTTTAACGCCCATATTGCCATCTATGTTCATCGCCGTGTTTGCCAGTACAGTGATCAGTGGTCTGGGTTATCTGTTTGGCAACTTGGGCCAGTTTTACAATAAAAACGATCCGCGTGTTTAAGCGCCACCAAATGGAATTAATGCAGCGGCAAGGGCAGGCACGTGAGTACTAAACAACTGGTACTGCCTATTCAGGCAGATGAGACTAAAGCGCTAGACAATTATTTTGCTGGGCCTAATTTGCATACCTTGCAACATCTAAAGGCGCAATTAGCTGTGTTATTGCAGCCAGGGCAAAAGCCAGAACAATTCACCTATTTATGGGGTGCGGCAGCTACAGGGAAATCGCATCTACTAATAGCTTGCTGTGCTTATGCTCATACCCAGCAGCTTACGGCTAAATATATCGACTTAAGCCATGCTCAAAGCTTGGATGATGTTCGTAAGGCGTTGGGCCCGTCTGTGCTATTGTGCTTAGATGAACTTGACGTGTTAACTGATAACTTGGACCAGCAAAAAGCCGTGTTAAGCTTGTTTGAAGCCGTGCGTAATCAAGGAGGGCTTTGCTTTATAGCAGGGCGCAATGCACCGGCTAAGTTAAGCATTGAATTGCCAGACTTGTTATCGCGGATTAAAAGTGTTGCTAGCTATGAATTACATGAGCTCGATGATGCGCAAAAGCAGCTGGCTTTACAGCAGGCGGCGCAGCGCAAAGGGTTTAAGCTCAGCGATGAAACGGCCAAGTGGTTGCTGGTACACAAAAGTAGGGACTTGGCTTATTTATTTGATTTGCTAGAGCGCATAGACGCCGAAAGCTTGGCTAAGAAGCGTCTGGTCACCATTGCGTTGATCAAGTCCATCGATCCATAATTAAGGCGCCAAGGCTGAGGCAATCTTTAGTGTTAATTAATTATTATCAGGTGATTATTTATGTTTGATCCGATTTCAATTCCATTTGATAGTGTGATGCTATTTAATGTTGCTAAGCTAAAAGAAGGGGTCTCAATCGAAGACGTTGAGCTTACTCTGGGCGAGATGTGCAACGCGGTTAAAAATGCTTATGGTGATGATGACGGCGGCTTTCTTGCCGGCCAGGTGTTCAAGTTTTCTGGCTTTGTGTCCAGCGAAGGCTCCTTTACTGATGAGCCTGCGCGCGAGCAAGGCGACTTAGCGATCGTCACCTATTGGCAGTCTTTTGATCAGCATGAAAAGTCACATGCACACCATGCCTTTAAGGAAAAGTTCGACGAACTAGTTTCGTTTTGTGACGATGTTTATGAAGTTGGTTACGAGCTGCTATGGCAAGGCGAAGCTAGCCGTTAAGATTGGGCTAGCTAAAACTAATAGCGTAGGCTTCTTCGTGCAGCCGTTGCATGCCTTTGTCACGAAAATGTGCGTGTGCGTCTAGAACATCTTTGCGTTGTAGCTTTAGAGCCGCTTGTCCAGTAAATAATGTGTACACTTGTGCCGATGCGATGCTAAACGGTGGGCCTGCTTTTTGCTCTTGCGGGTAATCTAAACAAATCAGTAAACCACTGCACGGCTTGGGCAGCATTGCTTCTAGATGGTCAATATATTGCACCTGCATCTCAGGTGGCAAGGCAATGAGGGCCGCGCGGTCATAAATGGCGTGACAGCCCATTAAGTCATCTGTGGAGAGATCAAAAAAGTCGCCTTGCAACAGGGTGATACTATCGTGCTGCCATACTGTGAACTTCCCTTGCTTGACTTTTTTCGGACTTAGCCCATTTTCGCTGAAAAAATCACGGATCGCTATTTCACTTAGCTCGATACCCAGCACCCTAAAACCTTGCGCTGCCAGCCAGATCAAGTCAGGACTTTTTCCGCATAAAGGCACAAACACGCTCGGGGCATCACTGTCGCTGTGCTTTACAAGCTGCGCAACATGCTGAATCAAATAAGGGTGCGGCTGCTTGATATGAAAACCAATCTGGTTGTTTTCCCAGCGCTCATGCCAAAACTCGTGTTCCAATGTGCTTGCCTAGAGAAATAGAATCAATGATTCAGTTAGCTAAAATAGAAAAAGCGCTTCGAGCTTGAAGCGCTTTAAATCCAGCTGGTTTATTAGCCTTATTTTGGGATGCGAATTTTCTGGCCAGGGAAGATCAAATCGGCATCTTTAATTACTTCTAAATTGGCGTCCACAATTTCAGTATATTTTGCGCCATTGCCTAAATGTTCAGCTGCAATCGCCCATAATGTGTCGCCCTTTTCGATGGTATAGAACTGGTCATCGCTTGGCGTTGCTGCCTGACCTTCTTCGACCGATAAACCTTCGGCTTTGACTTCGCTGATGCCTATCACATTGCCTGCCATCAAAATCGCCTTTTCAAACGCAGATTGATCCTTCGCTTCGCCCTTAACCGTTGCTACGCCGTCGTTCACTTCAACTTTCAGGTCTTTAACGCCTGGATTATCTTTTTCGATGTGATCTGAAATAGCCTCAGCTGGATCATCGTCCTTACCAAATAGTTTGTTACCAATAGAGGATGCAAAATCAAAAAAGCCCATGTCGTATTCCTATTTAATTTGTTAATGTAATAAGTGTAGAAGATATGCAGACTAAGTTCAATGTGCTTAGTCGCCAAGCCATGTTAGTGACAAGTTATATCTTAGGCGCTGGCTTTTTTCTTCTTGGTCGTTTTCTTCTTAGCCTTTTTCTTCGCGGTCTTTTTCTTGGTCGCCTTCTTTTTAGCGGTTTTCTTGGCCACCTTTTTCTTACCACCGCGCTTGGCTTTACGCTCTTCGGCTTCCACAATCAGTGCTTTGCAGTTATCTAAAGTTAAGCTGGTCGGTTCAACATCTTTGGGGATGCGTGCATTAACCGAACCATCAGTGATATAGGGACCATAGCGGCCTTTTAAGATTTGAATGCCGTCCTCTTCGAATACTTTAATAATGCGCTCGGCATCGGCTTTAATTTTCTCGGCAATCAACTCCAAAGCGCGGTCTAGTTGCACATCATAAGGACTGTCGTCCTTGGGCAGAGAAACAAACT
>CALIFM010000008.1 GCA_938021685.1 uncultured Gammaproteobacteria bacterium
CCGAGTGATAGTAGTCAGTGTCTAACTGTTTTTCAATCAATGCTGCTTGTACTGAGTCAGTCATTATGGGAGGACCACTGGCATAAACGGAATAAGCGCTTACATCATCATATGCGCGGGCAACTGCTTCATGCACAAAGCCAGTTTCGCCTTGCCAATTATCCTCGTCTTTAGGTTCTGATAATACCGGAGTATACTGGATATGAGCATGCTCTTCTGCCCATTGCTGAGCTAAATCATCAAGGTATAAATCGGCTTTGGCGCGTGCCCCCCAGAAAAGATGAATAGCCTGGTTATGATTAATTTCTAGCGCCTCCTCAATTAAGCCTTTAATAGGAGCAAACCCGGTGCCGCCGGCCACCATAATAATGGGCCGCTGTTCATCAGTACGTAAAAAATAAGTGCCAAATGGGCCCTGGATACGCAGAATATCTTTGACCTTGAGGTGGTTTAATACATAAGGTGAATAGTGGCCTTCGGGTACGATACGAATATGCAACTCTAGACCGTTATCTTGTACTGAGGATGAATTATTACCAATCGAAAAGCTGCGGGTTTTACCGTCTTTAAGTTGAATGTTGATGTACTGTCCTGCAAGAAAGTTAAAGGTTTGGGTTTTCGGTAAGGTCAAAAATAGCTGCACTACATCATCAGCAAGCAAGTTTTTTTCATTTACCCGTGTAGGCAATGTTTTGATCTCGATACTTTGCGCCACTTCAATTTCATTTACGCTAATGACAAGATCGCTTTTAGGCGTGCCTTGGCAGAGTAAGCACTTGCCGGCACTTTTTTCTTCGTTGGTTAGAGTGCTTGGGTCACTCATGCCATAGTCCACCTTGCCGCTTATAATACTCGCTTTGCATGCGCCGCATACACCGGCTTGGCAGCCATAAGGGTACATATGGCCGTTGCGCAAGGCAGCGGCTAAAATAGTTTCGCCCTCATTAGCAGTATAGCTAGATTGGTTCTGTTCGTTAGTGATGGTGTATGTCATAATTTGTAAGATGGCGACCCAGTAGCGGGCAATTGTATTTTAATTCTTAGTGCAATTCATGCGTTAATTTCCAACTCTCAATAGTTTTTATATATGCCAGAACTGCCTGAAGTAGAGACTAGTTGCCGAGGTATTGCTCCCTATTTGCAACAGCAGACTGTAAGCCAATTGGTGGTGCGTGAGCGCCGCTTACGTTGGCCCGTTGCGGCAGAGATGGAAGCTATCGTTGCAGGGCAGCGTATTGAGCAGGTATCGCGACGCGCTAAATACATTTTAATTGCGCTGCAACGAGGTCATCTGATGCTGCATTTGGGTATGTCAGGTTCGGTGAGAATTATTGAACCTACTGATGCGCAGAGCTTTAAAAAGCATGACCATTTCGATTTAGTGCTGAGCAATGGGGTGATATTGCGCTATAACGACCCGCGACGGTTTGGTTCTTTACATTTTGCTGAGCAGGCCACTGAGCATAGGCTAATTAAAGGCTTGGGCGTAGAGCCATTAGATGGCGCGTTTAATGCTGCTTATTTGCATTCGAAGGCCAAGGGGCGCAAGGTAGCGATAAAAATATTTATAATGAATCAGCAAGTGGTGGTCGGGGTTGGTAACATTTATGCCAGCGAAGCTTTGTTTATGGCAGGCATTTCTCCCCAGCGCGTTGCGCATAGTTTGGGTAAAGCTGAATTTGCCAAGCTGGTTGAATGCGTTAAGATTGTGCTGCAACAGGCAATAGATGCAGGAGGAACCACTTTGCAAAACTTTACTCAAAGCGACGGCAAGCCAGGATATTTTAAGCAGGTGTTGTCTGTTTATGGTCGTGCTGGTGAGCTTTGTTTGGTTTGTAAAAAAAACGAGATTAAAAAAATTGTCCAAGGCCAGCGGGCCACGTTTTTTTGTTCGCAATGTCAAAAATGATTCGTTTATTTGGAGAGCTTGGTTTGGTAGTAATTAAAAAACAATTGGGTCGCATTTTTAGCAAAGGATGTGGTTTTCTGGTGGTGATGTTTTTATGCTCTTTCATTTTTGCTTGTTCGCCAGAGCATGATAAGGACAAGGAGGCTAATATAAGTGGCCTAAGTAAAGAAGCGGCTGTGGAGTTAACAGAAACAAGCGTCGGTTGCTTGGCAGAGCCTGCTTTATGGAAAAGCATGGCAGTTCAATCAATTAATTTGCTGGTTGATGGAAAAACCACGCAACTGGAAGGGCGTATTGCCGATGAGATACATGAACAGCGCGAGGGCTATCAATGGCTATGTCCAGAACAAGCGTATGGCACTACAATGCTTTTCAAATTTGACCGTGAAATCAGTACAAGTTTTCATATGCGTAATGTTTACACACCGTTGATGATTTTATTTTTTGATGCGCAGGGTGTAATGATTGAGCGCATGCAAATGCAACCTGAAGCTAACCGATCCGTACAGCCGCGTTATTACAACCCAGGCGCTGCTTTTCAATATGCTTTAGAAGTTGCGAGTGGAGATAACCAGATCAGTCTTTTGCAGGCAGATGAAGTGCATTTAAATTTAGCTGCTGGGCTTTAGATGTTTGCGTCTCGATCTTGCTACGGGCATAGTTAAGCTTTTAGTTTTCTTTCCTTTATCATAGATGCCTGAGTCAGAGCAGTTAATTTTATATTATCGTAATTATTGTGGTTTTTGTACGCGCGTAAAAAAAGTTATCGATAAGCTCAATGTAAATGTGGAGCTTCGTAACATTTGGGATGACGATTCAGGTTATGATGAGCTAGAAGCAGCAATGGGGCGTGCAACCGTACCTGTTCTGAGAATGGTTAATGCCGAAGGGCAGTCACGCTGGATGCCTGAATCAACTGAGATTGTGGGATATCTAGTCGAGAACTATGGCCCTGACAGGAAATCTTAATATTGGCGCTGAAGCTGTTCATTATCAGGCGCGAAATACCGTGCTTTAACCGGCCTGACTCAATGGTTATTAGTGCTTGCGCGTATTTTATTTACTAGTGCAGTAGTAGAGCGCTCAAACTTGAAAGCAATCGAATGTACTTGGCCACCCGAATGCTGTACAAATTTATGGCCAACGATTTTCTCAATAGGCCAGTCTCCGCCTTTTACAAGATGGTCTGGCTCGATTCTTTCAATTAATTTGATTGGTGTTGGTGCGTCGAAACTGCATACGGCATCGACGCACTGCAAGGCGGCAATTACCGCCATGCGATCTTCAAGCTTATTTAGTGGGCGTTCAATGCCTTTGTTCTGCTCTTTAACTGATGCATCACTGTTGAGAGCAACCACTAAAGTCTCGCCAAGCTCAGCTGCTTGTTCAAGATAGCTAATGTGACCACGATGCAGCAAATCAAAGCAGCCGTTAGTGAATACCAGCGGCCGTTTCGTTTGTTTTAGCCACGCAGCAAGTTGATCCTCGCTGTTCAATATTTTGCTGAGATGCTTGGATTTCAAGCTGCCACCTAATAAGCTATGTCACAAAGGGTTTTTATGGGATTAATAGCTAGGCGGCATAAATACTTTTACGATGCGTGCAACGCCGCTGACTTTTTTAGTGAGCTCAACAGCCGTTGCGCCTTCAGTTGGTGTCACAATGCCAAGTAAGTGCACTACGCCGCGCTCGGTTACTACTTTGATGTTGGTTGAGTCAACATTAGTGTTGCGCAACAGTTCAGTCTTTACTTTTGCGGTAATCAACGAGTCGTTGGTGCGGCTAGCTAGGCTACTCTTGCCTGCAATTTCAAGCTGGTTAACGACTTGGTCAACGCCTTGAAAGCTATCGGCGATGGCTTCAGCTTGCGCTTTTTGAGTGTTATTAGCTACTTCGCCAGACAATAGTACGATGCCGTTCAGGGAGGTGGGGTTGATATGGACATTGCGGCCTAGTCCTTCAGTTTGTAATATCTCTTTACGGATGCTTAGCTCAACCACATTGTCGTCTACATAAGTGCCCAGTGTGCGCCGTTCGAGCACCAGGTCGATAGCAGAAACGGTGATTACGCCAATAGCGGCTGGCACGCAGGCGGTGAGGATAGCAAAAGCACCGGCAACAGTAGCTAGTCGTACTTTAGATTGGATTCGTTGAGTAAGGCTCATGGCTGTTCTCCAAATAATTGATGATCGATTAAATCGCACAGGCAGTGAATGATCAAGCCGTGTACTTCTTGGATGCGTGCGGTTTCAGAGTCCGGCACACGTAATTCTATATCGTGTTGGCTTTTAAGTGCAGCCATGCGGCCACCAGATTTGCCTGAAAGCAAGAGACAAGCCATTTGTTTTTGCTGTGCGGTTTCGATGGCTTGCAAAATGTTATCTGATTCGCCTGATGTGCTAAATGCTACCAGTACATCGCCTTGGTTGCCTAGCGCCTGCACTTGTTTGCTAAATACTTCTTGATAGCGGTAGTCATTGGCAATAGAGGTCAGCGTAGATACATCTGCTGCAAGGCTAATTGCAGGCAGAGGGGGGCGTTCCATGTCCATTTTATTGAGTAATTCGCCCGAAAAGTGTAAGGAGTCTGCTGCTGAGCCGCCGTTGCCGCAAATAAGTATTTTGCCGCCATTGTTGAGACAAGCCACCAGTAAATTAGCTGCTGCCACGATGTCGTCGTTCATCGCTTGTGCTTGTTGTAAGGCATTAATGCTGCGCGCAAAGTGCTGTGCTACACGCTCTTTAGGACTAATCATTTGG
>CALIFM010000009.1 GCA_938021685.1 uncultured Gammaproteobacteria bacterium
CCCATCGAGGGTGTAGCGAGTTGGTTTGGACTTAGATTTGGCCATCATTATTGAGTAATAAAGTTTGCTCGTGTTGGGTGAGCATGCCGCTTAAATCTTGCCCAGTCTTAAATTCTGTAGTGATAGACATAAAAAAGCCACCCGTGGGGCGGCTTAAGTATTGATATGATAGATCAATCTAAAATGGAATATCGTCATCAAACTCATCATAGGCCCCAGCAGGTGATGCGGGTTGGCTCGCTGCAGGCGCTTGTTTGGGTGCCGTTTGTCCGCCGCCCGTATTCTGGCTACCTTGAGCAGGAGCAGACTGATCCATGCCATCAAACTGGCCGCCGCCTTGGCCTTGGTTGCGTGAACCTAGCATTTGCATTTCATTGGCTACAATTTCAGTGGTATAACGGTCTTGGCCATTTTGGTCTTGCCATTTGCGTGTTTGCAAGCGTCCTTCTAAATAGACCTGCGAACCTTTCTTTAAATATTCACCGGCAATTTCTGCCAAACGGTTGAAAAACACGATACGGTGCCATTCAGTGCGGTCTTGCATTTCACCGGTTTGTTTGTCTTTCCATTGGTCAGCGGTAGCCACGGTGATGTTAGCTACGGCACTGCCGCTGGGGGTATAGCGCACTTCAGGATCTTTACCTAAGTTGCCGACTAGAATTACTTTATTAACGCCTCTTGCCATGTCTTGCCTCGTTCGTGTTAGTTAGTTTATGTATGTGTTGCGTAAGCGTATTGATTACCCGCTTGATTATGCGCTCATTTGTGCGCTTTGCAAGAAGGCAGAGCTGCAAACTTGAAAATTTGTGTTGGTTATGCTCTTTGCGTATGTAGTTACTTCAGTTTGTTGCACCGATTAAAGCACGTGCCTGTTCAGAGTCAAAGTGTTGCTTGTCCACTTTTAAATACGCAGTGGTTTCGCCTTGCGTGAGGCTGACTTCGATCACGCCTTGCAGATCAGAGAGGTTTTGCTTAAGTTTGCTCAACTCAGAATCAGAACGTATACCAATATTAAATTGTTGGCTATCATACAGCACAAAAGCAGGGGCAATAAATACCCATGCCAACCACAACAAGGCTAAGATCAAGCAAAACCAAAACACTGCGCTGGCATCAAATTGACCGCTTAAACTGCCAGCCGCAGTGCCCCCTATAAACACGCCGAAAAATTGTGCACTATTATATACCCCCGTAGCCGTGCCTTTACAGCCGGCTGGTGCGACCTGTGAAATCAAAGAAGGCAGCATGGCCTCAAGCGCATTAAACCCAGCGAAGAACAGTACTAAACCAAGTAGAAGCCATTCCCACGCTGTCCCGGCGCTTAATGCGAGCACTAATAAGGCTGTGGCTAGCAGAGCGATGGCCGCTAAAAACACAATTTGTATTTTGTCTTTTCGGTGGCTTAGCACTAAAAATGGCAGCGTGCCGACGATAGCTAATAGCATGACTGGTACATAGATTTTCCAGTGTGCTAGTTTAGGTAAATTGCCAAGCTCAATTAGCTCAAATGGCACAACTACAAATAGAGCGGTCAATACAGCATGTAGGGCGAAAATGCCGAAGTCTAAGCGGCGCAGCTGAGCATCTGCCAACACATCACTAATTTGCCCTAACACAGGTTGGGCGTCACGGTGTAAATTGCTCTCGATAGGACTAGGAGTGACTTTGTAGAGCACTGCAATTGCTAACAGTGCAAACGCAGCAGTGAGCAAGAAAATACCACGCACTCCAATAAATTTATCTAGCAATGGCCCTAACATCATAGATAGCATAAAGATAAAGCCAATGCTGATGCCCACCATCGCCATGGCTTTGGTACGCTGCTCGTCGCGGGTAAGGTCGGCTAACAGAGCAATTACCGCTGCGCTGATGGCGCCAGCACCTTGAATCATGCGGCCAATGAACATACCGTAAATTGAATCAGCGCTAGCAGCTATCAAGCTGCCAATGGCGAAGATGATTAGCCCCAGTGCGATGCTACGCTTGCGCCCCCAGCGATCAGACAGCAAGCCAAATGGAATTTGCAGTAAGGCTTGGGTTAGACCATAAGCGCCGAGAGTGAGGCCGATGAGTGCCGGTGTGGCGCCGTGCAAATCGTGCGCGAACAGCGCAAACACTGGCAAGATGAGGAATAAACCAAAAATGCGTAGCCCAAAAATGCTGGCAAGCGACCACGCAGCGCGTTTTTCCAGCGCATTCATGGCTGGCCCTAAGCTTCGAGTAGTATGTGCTTTTGGCATAGTCATGCCTGAGTTAGCCGAACTGTTTAGTTATTTTGCGTGCAGCCATAAAACAAATGCAAGTAGGGGTATACCAAGCTTAAAAGGGCGGGTATAGTATCAGGTTTGTTTTCGTTTTCGTATTGCTTGTAAGGCATAAAAGCAGCTTTATTTTTAACACTTTTTTAGCTCATTAAATAAGTGGCACTGGTGCAGTGAAAACGCTAATTGTTAGACTGTTTCTATAGTTTCTTAGATCTTTATGGATACCATCAAAATTCGCGGTGCGCGCACTCACAATTTAGCTAATATTGACCTTGACTTACCGCGTGACCAGTTGATTGTCATTACTGGCTTGTCGGGTTCAGGCAAATCGTCTTTAGCGTTCGACACTATCTATGCTGAAGGCCAGCGACGGTATGTGGAATCGCTTTCCACTTACGCACGGCAGTTTTTGTCGGTGATGGGCAAGCCCGATATTGATTTGATTGAAGGCTTGTCGCCAGCGATTAGCATTGAGCAAAAATCGAGCTCGCACAACCCGCGCTCTACTGTCGGCACGGTGACGGAGATTTATGATTATCTGCGCTTGTTATTCGCCCGTATTGGTGAGCCACGTTGTCCTACTCATCACATTAAACTAGAAGCGCAAACCATCAGCCAAATGGTGGACCATCTGCTAGCTTTACCAGAAGGCACGAAGCTAATGTTGATGGCTCCAGTGGTGCGTGGTCGTAAGGGCGAACACCAACAATTACTTGGCGAAATGCATGCGCAGGGTTACATTCGTGCGCAAATTGACGGGCAAGTGGTGGAACTAGACACTTCGCCTATTCTTGAGAAGAACATCAAGCATGACATCGAAATTGTGATTGACCGCTTGGTCTGCCGCGAGAGTAATAAGCAACGTATGGCAGAGTCATTTGAAACGGCCTTGAACCTCACTGATGGTTTGGCGCGTGTGCAGATTGTGGCTGATGAAGGTGAAAACAGTGATGAACCTTTATTGTTTTCGTCAAAGTTTTCTTGTCCGCATTGTGGTTATAGTCTGTCAGAACTAGAGCCGCGCATGTTCTCGTTTAATAATCCACATGGTGCATGCAGCGATTGTGATGGTTTAGGG
>CALIFM010000010.1 GCA_938021685.1 uncultured Gammaproteobacteria bacterium
GTCAGACAATGCTTTTTCATAGCTCATCTTACTGGCTTGCGCCGCTTGTTGCTGTTCATCTGAAAAAGTATAGATGCCCGAGCGATATTGCGTACCTACGTCGTTGCCTTGGCGCATTAATTGTGTAGGGTTGTGCCCTTCCCAAAACACTTTGAGCATTTGCTCGTACGAAGTGAGTGCAGAGTCAAAAGCCACCCACACCACCTCATTATGGCCTGTTTGCCCCGTGCACACTTCACGGTAAGTGGCATTAGGCGTAAAGCCGCCTGAATAGCCGACGGCTGTTGACCACACCCCAGCTTGCTGCCAAAACAGCTT
Organism: uncultured Gammaproteobacteria bacterium; assembly: GCA_938021685.1. Classification (GTDB taxonomy): domain Bacteria; phylum Pseudomonadota; class Gammaproteobacteria; order Arenicellales; family Poriferihabitantaceae; genus JAAELZ01. The sequence goes on from CALIFM010000010.1 coordinate 319, forward strand.
CTCAGCACCCCAAAAGCAACCCATACCAAACAGTGCTTGTTGTACGCCTTGAGGTAACGGCGGCTTAATCGGATTATTTAACACGGCATGTTGGTCGCTGACCATCATTGCTGTTTCGCGCCCGGGCAAAGCTTGTTCTGCGGTGGGCAAACTTAGTTTTTTCTCAAACATATGTCGTCTCTATTTCTATGCGTTTATTTTAAAATCAAGTGCGCAAGCTTAGTGATCAATCAAAACACATAATACGCTAACTATGATGCGCTTACCCATGGTCAGGTAATACAACTTCATCTTTGCCATCATCCACCCATTGGCGCACATCTTCATCCGCCAAACAATGATCCATGTAGGCCCGCACCTGACTAGGTACAGGAATAGAGTAAGAATCAAACCTAAACACCACTGGAACAAGCATCGCATCAGCAGCACTAAAGCCTCCAAATAGCCAGCCACCTGCTTGCTGATCACGCATACTAAATGCCTGCGTCCATAAACTAATAATGCGATCTATATCGCCCTGCAAATGGACATCACTGGTTTTATAAGCCTTTCGTAAACGGATATCCATCGACAATTGACTGCGCAATGCGCTGTATCCACTATGCATCTCCGCCGACATTGAACGCGCTAAAGCACGCTGCGCCTTATCCTGAGGCCATGTGTATTGTAGTTTCTGCGTGTCAATCAGGTAATCGATAATCGCCAATGAATCCCATACTTGCAGCTTGTCATCCACCAAGGCAGGCACTGTGCCATTAGAGCCAAAGGGCTGCACTTCTTGCTGAAACGTAGGCGTATCTAACCAAATAATTTGTTCAGCAAAATCAAGCGTATTTTTACGCATAAACAACCACGGCCGCAACGACCAGCTTGAATAATTCTTATTGCCAATAATTAATTTTAACTTACTCATCGTTACACTATAGAACAGTTATTAATAATAAATGAATTAACGCACAGGTATTGTAAGCGACTCGCGCTAAACGGCGCAGCAAAATATGGCAATTTATCTCGTAATTTGTTATAAACACCGCTTATCTTGAAAAACCCACCGAAATGCCAAAAAACCTTAAAAAAACGGGTGCAGATTCCTCACCTAGTCCTACACCGAGCATCGTACCCAGTCTGATGAAAGGATTAGGTTTTATCTTGTTGCTCGGCTCTGTCACGCTGGTCACCTGCGAGTCTGCTTTACATAGCATCGGCGGTTAGCATTGCCTCACCCTTACAAAATAGTTTAGCGAATATACACTGATAACTTACAATGCCAACCCCATACCGCGAAAAAATCAAAAAGGCACCCGCTCCTATTGGGCCGATACTGCCTTTTTTACTGCCTCTGCCGATTATTGTGACCTTACTGGCCACTTTATCAAAGAATAATTATCTCGCCTTTTTTGTCACGCTTAGTGCAACAGCCATGTACGCACTAAGTGCTTACTTTTTACAGCGAGCAGATTACTATGAACACAAAGCCAAGCGCCGCAAATGGATGCGCCCTAATCGTAAACCTTGGCGCTTATCGGCCGCCGTGTTTAATGCGGCAGCAACAGGCTTAGTGAGCTATTTATTAGTTGATAGCTACGGTTTATTAACGAGCGTAGGCTTAATGATTGTCGCATTCATTGGCACGGTGTTGTTATACGGCCGTGACCCGCACTATGAAGACCACTCAAAAGGCTTGGTAGGCGTAACCAGCGACGAACTGATCGATGCTTTTGAGGAAGCCGAAACTAAAATTGAATCGATTGAACAATCTGCTAAAAAGATCAACAACATTGAGCTCAAAAACCGCCTTAACAGCGTGGCCGACAATACCCGCGGCATTCTAGATATCATTGAAGAAGACCCAAAAGATTTACGGCGTGCGCGCAAGTTTTTGAAAGTTTATTTAGATGGCGCACAAAAAGTAGCGCACAAATATAGCGGCGCAGATCACTTGCAAGATAACCAAGAGCTTGAAACAAGCTTGACCAATGTATTAGACACGATTGAAAACGTCATTGAAGAGCAGCGCGAAACTTTGCTAAAAGATGATGTGCTTGAACTTGATGTACAAATCGAAGTACTCCAGACACAACTTAAACACGAGGGAATTAGTTAAATGAGCACCCAAACCACCACCGCAACTGCGGTCAAAACGCTTGACGTTGAAGCCGTTGCAGAAAAACAATTGCCGATTCTTGCTGAGGAAATCAAACCCATGGATGCGCTCGACAAAGCCCAACAGGCTGAGATTGAAGCGATCAAATTAGAAATTGACCTAGAAGATAGCAACTCCATTATCTTTTTCGGCACCAAGGCTCAAGAAGACCTGACCATGCTAGCCGACAGCATGCTTGAAGGTGTGCGTAATAAAGACATTGGCCCTGCAGCTGGCTCGTTAAACGACATGGTCGCCACCTTACGCGGCTTTGGTGCAGACAAGTTAGCCGTTAACCCAGGCTTTTTTGCGCGTTTATTTGGTGGTGTTAAGCCGGTCGTTAAGTTTATTCAGCAATACGAGCAAATTCGCGCTCAAATTGACCTCATTACCGACAAGTTAGAAGGCCATAAAACCCAGCTATTGACCGACATCACCACCCTCGATCGCTTATATGACTCTAGCCTGGAGTATTTTCATCAGCTAGAAAATTACATCGTGGCCGGCGATGAAAAGCTTAAAGAGCTTAGCCAAGAAATTATTCCCAACTTGGCGGCCAAAGCAAAAGATTCAGAAGACATGATTCAAGCTCAACAGCTGCGCGACCTGCGCACCTTTCGTGACGACCTTGAACGACGCGTGCACGACCTACGCCTAACCCGCCAAGTCACTCTGCAAGGTTTACCCAGCATTCGCTTAGTGCAAGAAAACGACAAGGGCTTGATTCGAAAAATTCAGTCCACTGTTGCTAACACCGTGCCACTATGGAAACAGCAATTAGCGCAAGCAGTCACTATTCAACGCTCGAAGGAAGCAGCTGAAACAGTGCGTGATGCCACCGATTTAACCAATGAGCTGTTGGAGAAAAATGCCGAGAATTTGCAAGTGGCTAATCGCGAAGTGCGCGAAGAAATCGAGCGCGGCGTGTTTGACCTCAACGTCGTTCGCACCGCCAATGAGCGCTTAATCGCCACCATTGAAGACAGCCTGCAAATTGCCGACGAAGGTAAGTTACGTCGTGCTGAAGCTGTGATTGAGCTCGAAGAAATCGAAGGCGAACTACGGGCTAAGTTGTTGGCGGCTAAAAGTGCTGAGGCAACCACCACTTAAATTTATACTAATAAAGGGTAGACACCATGGGCCTTTGGGATCTAATCACAAGCCAATTTATTGATATTGTTGAATGGGTTGAGCATGACAGCGATGTGATGGTTCACCGCTTCGAACATTACGACAATGATATCAAGCACGGCGCTATGCTTACGGTACGCGAGTCGCAAATTGCGGTGTTTGTAAATGAA
>CALIFM010000011.1 GCA_938021685.1 uncultured Gammaproteobacteria bacterium
CCATGAGATAGGAGCCTTAGTGTTTGCGATTAATGCGATGGGCAGTGGTTATCGCACTGTGTATCTGGGCGCAGACATGCCGTTAGAACCATTGCCGCACATTGCAGAGCGCAGCGCTGCTAAAGCAATTGTGATTGCAGCTGGTGCCCTTGAAGATGACGATGGTCTGCTCGATGGGCTAACTCAATTGTGGCAAGCTGCGAGTTGTCCGGTTTTTGTTGGAGGTCAATGGTCAGTATTGCAGCATGATGCTTTGCTGGCGGTGGGTATTACACCGTTGGGTGAGCAGCTTGCTTTAGCGATGCATTTGTTGGAAGCCGCTGTGCCAGTACAGCGAAGTTAGCTCTTGGGCCAATGCTTAAGTCAGCTGCACGATGGTAATTAGCATAGTATGGTTTCGGCGAGATTTACGCCTGCAAGGTAATGCAGCCTTGCAAGCAGCTTGCGCTTCTGGCGCGGTAGTGCCAGTTTATATACATAACTCTGAAGAACAGCAGCCATGGCCAATGGGGGCAGCTAGCCGCTGGTACGCCCATCAGTCTTTAGAAAAACTGGATGCGTCTTTAAAGGCTTTGCAAAGCCAATTGTTTTTTGAGCAAGGAGACAATATACACTGCTTATTGAGTTTGGCTCGCCGAGTCGGCGCCAAGTGCATTATGTGGAACCGTATTTATGAGCCTGAATGGGTTAAGCGAGATGGAGTAACCAAGCAAGTACTTGAAAAGTCTGGATTTGAAGTGAAGATTTTCCATGATCATGCTTTATTTAAGCCTGGTGAAGTACTGAATAAGGCAGGGCTGCCTTATCAAGTGTTTACACCGTATTGGCGTGCTCTATCACCAAATATTTTGCAAGTAGAGAGCTCAAGCTTGAACCGGTCACTTGCAGATATATCTTGCTCAATAACGCCAGTTATTAATGTACAGCAAAGTACATTAAGTTTAGACGAGCTTGGTTTGTTAGATGACCATTCATGGCATGAGAAGCTGCATGCACATTGGCAGGCCGGTGAGGCAGCTGCTGCCAGCAGGTTGGCATTTATGTTGACGAAGTTAGCACAATATCCTCAGCAGCGTGATTACCCCGCTGTTTCAGCTACCAGTGGATTATCTGCCGCGCTGCACTTTGGTGAAGTGTCTGCTTGGCAAATAGTGCAGGCTTTGCACCCCACGTGGCAAGGCGAAATGGGTAGTAAGGCTGCGCAAGGTGCAGAGGCATTAGTGCGTCAGCTGGCTTGGCGTGAGTTTGCTATCAATTTGATTTATCAGCACCCATGCAGCGATCAGGTTTCTTTGAATACACAATATGAACAGTCGGATATTTGGGGCTATGATGAGATCTTGATTAGAAAATGGCAGCGAGGCGAAACTGGATTTGCCTTGGTCGATGCTGGTATGCAGCAACTGTGGCAAACAGGCACTATGCACAATCGAGTGCGAATGGTGGTGGCGTCATTTTTAACCAAAAACTTAGGCCAGCATTGGTTGCATGGGGCGCGCTGGTTTTGGGATACGCTAGTAGATGCTGATTTGCCTAATAACACTATGGGCTGGCAGTGGGTGGCCGGTTGCGGCTGCGATGCAGCGCCTTATTACCGTATTTTTAACCCAGAGACCCAGGCCAAGCGTTTTGACTCTAAAGGCGAGTACTGTGATCGATGGTTGCAAGGTAAGCCCAATGTTGAAAGGCTAGTAGATTTAAATCATAGCCGGCAAGCGGCGTTAGATCGCTATGCTGTTTTACGTGACACTAATGCTTAGACTTTGTTGAGGTGTCGCTGTGAAACAAATAAGCGCAGGCGCCGATAATTAAGGCAATACCGATTAGCATAAAGGTGTTGGGAATGTCGCCCCATACGAGATAACCCATCATGAGTGCAAAGACGATATTGCTGAAAGTAAAGGGCGCAACGAAGGATAGCTCACCCAGGCGTATAGCGTGAACATGAAGTAGAAAAGAGCTGCTCAATAAAGCGGCGCTTAGAATTAGTAATAGCCATAGCTTGCCAGTGAGCGGCTGCCAGTTAAAGATCGCAACCACTGCACTAAACAGGGTGACTAAGATCAGTGATGTAAAGGTGACATGAGCGGTATGAATAACGTTTGGAATGCGGGCGGTGATGAGATCCCGGCAGGCCAAAAACACCGCTGCGCATACGGGCAACAGCAGAATGGGATCAAAATCAAGCCCGAAGGGGCGAGTGATAAATAACATGCCAATAAAGCCCATGCATACCGCTAGCCAGCGCAAATAGCCAACTTTTTCTTTTAGCACCAAAGCACCAAAAATAGTCATAAAAAATGGCGCGATCCATAGCAGTGTGGTGGCTAAGGCGATGGGAGCTTTGGATAAGGTATAAACATAGCAGCTGGTTGCGCCCACTTCGCACAAGCCACGCAAAGTGCAGCTTGGTGCAATAATGTTTGCTGAAAACACGGGTTTTCCAATGGCTTTTAAGTACAGTGCAAACAGCGCAACTGCAATACAGCCGCGTACAAATAGCGATTGACTCACTGAAAGCGACTCAGTAATGAGCTTAACGCAGGTGTCATTAAGAGTCAGCAGCAGCATTGCAAGCACCAGAAGGGCGGCAGCTCTTAGATTAGCAGAGTTCATTGTCGGTTCTATTCTACTTTTAGTGCTTGACTAGCCAGTAATTGCCTTGCTTGTTGCGCACTGGCAATAGGCCGAGTGTGATCACTAAGCACATATCTTAGGCTGGCCACTTGCGCTTCATTAGAATGCGCAATAGAGCCATCGGGTTGTAGTAGGTTGTTCTCAAAGCCGATACGTGCATGGCCGCCTTCATCAATGCTATGCAGCAAGCATTGTTGCTCAGCTGCGCCAAAGGCGCATACCATCCATGTGGTTTGGCTGTCGTGCCATTGATCTAAGAAAGGCGTTAGGTCTTGCATTGAAGACCGTTGTTTTGCATGATAACGACCCAACACGAACAATACTGAATGAGGGTGGTTGGGCAGGCTGTTGTCGCCTAATAAGTGATGGTATTGCACTACATCGTCGCGGGAGTACAAAATATACTGCGGCAATATTTCTTGTTCTGCAAGCCAATGGAAGAAGTCGGTGGCAGTAGGCTTATCTTCAGGGCAGCGAATGATTTCGCGTAAAGCTACCGACACTGCTTCAGGCTTGACTTGTTTGATAGCGCTGATTTGCTCCTGCGCGCTATAACGTCCTCCGGCCTCGCTGGTGATTTGTATCAGTAGCTTATTGTCGACTTGATCCTGAATGGCGACTACGGTTTTCTGGTAGCGGTTTGGATCTAGGCTATGGCGTCCATCATCTTCACGGATGTGTAAATGTAGCATGCTTGCCCCAGCTGCTTGCACAGCCACAGCAGTGTCTACAATTTGCGGCAAACTAAGCGGCAATGCTTGATGATCAGTCTGCTGTTTATAGGCGCCATTGGGCGCGCTGGCAATGACGATAGGTGTCGCGTCTCCTGTTGGTGCGTTGCGACTCATACTAAGCCTTCGAGTGCATGAGTAAATGTGACCTGCAGCTTAGCAACAATTTCGTCGCAGTGCGCTTCATTAATAATAAATGGCGGCGCCAGTAAAATATGATGACCATGGCGGCCATCGATGGTGCCAGGCATTGGGTAAATTAATAAGCCGGCTTCCATAGCGCACTGCTTAAGCTTAAAATGCAGCTTGCTATCTGGGCTAAAGGGTTGTTTGGTGGTTTTATCTTTGACAAACTCGATGCCTAGAAACAAACCACGACCGCGAATATCACCAATATGCGGATGGGTATCAAAGGCAGCATGAAGGGACGTTTGCAGATAGTTGCTTTGAGCGCTCACATTATCTAACCAGCGTTGCTCGCTGATTTCATTTTGTACAGCTAAGGCGGCTGCACTCACAGTCGGGTGGCAGATATAGGTATGGCCATGCTGGAAAAAGCCCGTGCCTACTTTGATGGCCTCGCTGATGCCCTTAGAAATAAGTGTTGCACCAATTGGCTGGTAACCACCGCCTAAGCCTTTCGCGATAGTGATGATATCGGCTTGCACCTGCTCTTGCTCTATTGCGAAATGCGTGCCGGTGCGGCCCATACCGCACATGATTTCATCTAAAATAAGCAGTACACCATAGTGGTCACAAATTTCGCGAATGCGCTTGAAATAGCCTGCTGTTGGTGGCACTGCTCCTGCTGTTGCTCCGACTATGGGCTCTACGATAAAGGCAATCACTTTGTCTTCGCCTAGCTCCAATATCTTTCTTTCCAATTCATTGGCTGTGCGTAGGCTGTATTGCTCTTCGGTTTCGTCCTGCGCTTGCTCACGGTAAGCAAAGCATGGGGCAACATGGTGGCTGTCGGGCAAAATGGGCTTGAACATTTCTTTGCGCATCTCGTTGCCGCCGATAGCTAAAGTCATGGTGGTATTACCGTGATAACTTTGCCGCCGGGCAATAAAGTGCTTGCGCTGTGGTTGGCCAATCTCAACAACGTATTGCCGTGCTAGTTTCAGTGCTGCTTCATTGGCCTCTGAGCCGCCGCTTACCATATAGACTTGGCTCATATTGCTGGGAGCCATGTCGATTAAGCGGTCAGCTAAATTTTCAGACGTTTCTGATGTAAAAAAACTGGTGTGGGCATACGCTACCTTATCAAGTTGGGCTTTAATAGCTTGAGTGATAACGGGGTGGTTATGGCCTAAGCAGGATACTGCCGCGCCGCAACAGGCATCAAGGTAAGACTTACCTTTTGTGTCATAAAGATAAGGGCCTTCGCCATGGTTGATAGTGGCTTTGGGCGCTTGCGCACCGCGATGTAATATTTGGCTCATTGCTTTTAGACTTTATTTGCCAGTTTTAGTGGTCATGGTTAATTAGGTTTGACAGCCTTTAAGCTCAGGCGATCTGATTGTCTGACACTGATGCCAAATTGTTCAATCATCTTTTCTCGTTTTTCAAGAGTCTCAAGCGCAATGGTGCCCATCTGCTGGGCAGTCATTGCTAAGGTCGCTTCGGCCAAGGCAAATGCAGCAGCCATGCTGTTGCTATAAAATTCGCTTTCCGTTGGAATGATCAGATGCTGCATTGCAAACTGTGCTAGGGGTGAATGCGGTGTATCGGTAATTGCAATGATTTGAATGCCTTGTGACTGAGCGATTTGACAGGCATCCACGGTCGCTTTGGTGTACGGCGCGCAGCCCATTACTACTAGCAGGTCACGTTCGTTCATATAGTTTAAAGAGTGACTAATGCCGTGTATATCGTCTTGTAAAATGTCGATGTTTTCTCGAATGAGCCCTAAGCTATAAGAATAAAAAGCGGCTAAGCAATAGAACTGTCGCCGGCCATGAAAGCGTACTTTGCGTGCATTGATCAAGGTGTCAACTACTTGTTGGCAAGCAGCGCGGCTGATGCTTAAGTTTAGCGAGCCAACGTTTTGGGTTTCCTGTTCTAGGATGGTTTCAAACAGTGCATCAGGCTTGCTGACATCGCCTTCATCTGCAATTAAACGGGTTACTTTATTGGTGTAGAAATGATCACTGCCTTCTACATGATCACGAAATAGTTTGTGTAGTGCAGAAAACTTTTTGTAACCTAATGAATAAGCCAGTCGCGTGAGTGTAGAAGGGTGGACGTTATTGCTACCTGCAATGCTAGACATGGTTGATACCGCTGTGCTTGAAGGCGATGCCAGCATGCGTTTAAGCATGGTAAGGCTGGTTTGCCCAATACTTAAGGGTGAGTTGCCTTGCTCTATAGCGAAAAGCGCTTCGCGAAGTTCGGCTAATGATTGAGGTGGTAAGTTGTTCATTGTTCAAAGTATCTATGCATTCATCATTTTACGCAATAAATATTGCATTTATTTTCACTTACCTGTCCGTC
>CALIFM010000012.1 GCA_938021685.1 uncultured Gammaproteobacteria bacterium
ACTCAGCATAAGGCACTAACATTCCTGTCTGCATGCTGAGCTTGTCGCAAGGGTCATCAGGTTCAGGCTCACAGCCCGACACCGGAATATGTGAGGTAGGCAGTACACAACCATTAAGCCAATTCTTTAAATCCCACACTAGCCAATCGCAGCCCATGAATCTGACTATTGATTTAGTCCCGAATAATAATGATGCATCAAAGTTCGATACTTTGAATTTACTATTAGGCGTGACTAGGTGTAGGTCGTTTTGTGGCTCATACCAAAACTGGTAAGCAATATCGACGGTTATTCCCTCAACGCTACAGCTTGACTGCTCACCCGTTCCCGCCGAATAAGGCTGTATCTCCATCGTTACATCTGCCCAATCAGTGCAGTTGATTTCAGGGATACCGTTATTGTCGCAAGTCCAATCGTCAGGGACTTCGTATCGTATCTGTGCCGGACAGCCAAGCTTGCATACTTTTGGTTCAGGCTTGCAAATTTTAGTTTTAAGCATGGTATACTCAGTTTATGCCAAGGTGGCCAATATGGAATTGGGTGTACTTGGAGCAAAGCGGCCTTAGTATTTTCGACGGGCTTTAGCCGCCTAAATTTTTAAATTAAATGCTTAGACATCCAATCTTTGCAGCAGCAGATAAAAATAATCATTTTCTAGAGATGGTTATCTCTCTTGCTATTAATGCTGATTTAGCGGCCCGTCTTACTTAACCCGATAGCTAACAGCCTGCCTCATTTCACCCATCTGTATCAATGGCGTGTTTCTTCGCTTGCCACCATATCGACGCTGAGCGGATTTAATCGTTGATTCAGCCTTAGCTTTTTTGGCCGGAGAACGAAACGCTGTTTTAACTTGGCTTTCGAATCGTTTTCCAAGTGCGTTAAGTTTCGAGTTTGCATTAAAGCCTTTAGCATCTAACACTTTCATGTGTTTTAGCATTGCGCCGTTTAAATCTTCAATGAATTTTTCACGAGCAGGCTCTAGTACTTTACGTTCAGGATTGCGCCCTAAGCCTTGGTCGTGAATCTGCAAGCGATAAGCTAGATTGTCAGCCCTTGAGCCGTTAGCGCTTTTCTTCGCTTTGGCTTCTTTGAATATACCCGCTTGAATCGAAACGCCATCAAGTTCTTTGAGGTTTTTGAACATGGCTTTAAGGCCGGAATCGTTTCGTCTCATAACTTAACACCGCTTCTCAGTAGGACAACAACCCGCATCTGATATGCTCCAATCAGCACCACAGCAGCCTTTCATCTGTGGGCAATCAGGCATCCACGAACCTGCTGTAATAAACACCGCAGCATTAGCAGCATTGCAGCAATCAATCATTCGCTCATACTCAGCTTTCCATGCCGCTGCCGCTTGTTCAGGGCAGTCACAGCATGATTTTCTAACGTCTATCTGATCCCAAGTGCAAGTTACGCTGCCAATCTCACGGGTCTTGAGGTACATTGCAGGCTCACAAACGGCGGGGTCTGTTAAGCAGATTTCACCATCGTCTGATATAGCGCCTACAGCTGCCCATGATGACAGCAGATACCCGATGTAATTTTGGGCAAAGCAGCACATCATATCGGGGCACATAGCCGCAATCTGAGCGCCTGTTCCGCACTTGAGCGTATAATTTGAAAGAACGAGCAGGTACTCTTGACCCGTCTCGCTCTGTAAATCAGGAAAAAACAGCGCCATCAAGGAGCCATTAAAGCAGTCCCTGATAGATTCCGCTGTTATCTCTTCCATTATGCCGCCTTTTTCTCTTCACCCATGCTTTCCACGAATGGAGGAGGAGGGAGAATCAAGCTAGGTGGGCCACCGCACTCATCGTAATGCTTGTCGAAACAAGACGCAGTGTCACAGCCCATGAAGTTCATGAAGAAACGGCTTGAACCGTAACGCCTGATTTGTGGGCCGGAGAAGTGCATGAAACGCGCAGAGGTCATAATGTCGCTAGACTCAGCGAACGGACAGCCTAAATCTTCGTTAGACTGTACACCCATACGGATGAACTCAGGGTCATAAGCCCACATAACAGATCCCGTCTTATCGGGGTCATTAGGGAATAGTCCCGTGATGCGGTCAAAGGCAGGGTCAACGATAAACGTAATGTTTAAGCCCGTCTGACGCATCAAATCCATGACGCAAGTCCAAATATTGCCGCACGTGTCGCCCGTTGTAGACATATCACGATAAGCAATAGCCTCCATTGCAGCCTCACCCATAACGATATGTGCATTATTCAGACCACGAACCATCGAGCGGAAGGTGTTAACCATCTGATTTGGGCTAGCTTCACATAAGTCAGAGTAGCAGTTACCACCCTCGGCCATATCGTAAAACAAGTTGCCATAAAGAGACGTAAAGCCTTTCTGCCCTACATCAGTAGCACCATGCCAAAACACGTTGTCAAAATCGACACCGAAACCCGCACCAGCTGACTTTTCTTGTTCAGCCATGTACTCGTTAAACGTACCCTCTTCACATTCAGTCCGGCAAGCTTCTAGAGCATTACCGAGAATGAAAGGCGTGAAGTAAACTGGCGGTGTTTTACGTCTGCTTTTAGCAATCGGTAAATCCACGCCGCAATGGTACGGCTTAGGTAGATTAGCGATGACAGTTTCACAGCGCTCTTCCATCCGGTACATTTGACGGACTTGATTGTCAACATTGAATAGTGAGCCTTGCAGCCTGCCCATCATCGTTGATGCTTTGTTCATCCCCATCAGGAATGCGTTACGCTGTTCAGCGCTAGTTTGTGCAGAACGAGCCGCACGCACCATATCTTCGATACAATTAAATTCCCAACCCATGGTTTAACCTCCCACGTATAATTCGACTACATGAGAGCCGTTTGGTAGTTCTTCGGAATTGCCCGTTGCATAAATCCACGTAGGCAGGTCTTGTGCGCCTGCGCCCACTGCGGTTACAGCGCCTAGCAAGTTGACACAAGGGTCATCGCCGCCATCGTCAATGAAAGCAACGTTGTCGTTTTTCTTGAGAGGAACAGCAGAGATAACGCGCAACCGGAAACGATGGTCAGCAGCAGTGAATAGCGACTGATTACGCGCATTCATT
>CALIFM010000013.1 GCA_938021685.1 uncultured Gammaproteobacteria bacterium
GGCAACGCTTATATTCAAAGTTTCACTATATCAACCCAAACGCTTAATACCGTTAAGTTTATTTGGCAGCGCCAATGTAAGGCTCATTAGGTGCAGTATAGCTAAAGTTAATCTTTAAATATTCTCGAACAAATAGAGAGCTGCGTATTCTAGAATGCTAGCTACTCATTTACTCACTCCGCCCTCTATGCTGACAACTAGGCTTGACCTGATCAAACAGATGGACACTATGGCTCGATGCAAAAAGCGAAAATAATAAACGTAGCTAGAAAAGGCATGATTAATCTAGGCATAGATGAGCTTGTTTTTGATAAGTCGTTTGCTTCTTAACCATCTAATTGCCAATCTTACGTGACGGCCCACAAAACAGTACCATGAGTACTCAATCAAATGCACCCACCGCTGGCCCACTAGATGGCGTACGCGTGCTTGATTTATCGCGCATTCTTGCTGGGCCTACCTGCACTCAGTTACTGGGCGACTTGGGCGCTGATATCATCAAAATAGAAAAGCCACAAAGCGGTGACGATACGCGCCAATGGGGCCCACCATTTGTGCAAGATGCGCACGGACACAACACCAATGAGAGCGCGTACTACCTATCGAGCAATCGCAATAAACGTTCCGTAGCCATTGATATCACCAGCCCAGAAGGCACAGATAAGATTAAAAAATTAGCTGCACATTGCGATATTTTAATTGAAAATTTTAAAGTGGGTGGCTTGGCTAAATATGGGCTGGGCTACGATGATTTAAAACAACAGTGCCCTAAATTAGTCTATTGCTCTATTTCTGGTTTTGGCCAAACGGGGCCAAACGCTAAGTTACCCGGCTACGATATCATGGCGCAAGGCTATAGCGGCATTATGAGTATTACCGGTGAACCTGATGGCGAACCCATTAAGGTTGGTGTAGGCATTGCGGATGTGATGTGCGGAATGTACGCCTCAACAGCGGTGCTCGCTGCCTTGCGGCACCGCGACCAAACCGGCGAAGGCCAGCACATTGATGTGGCGTTAGTTGATACCAATATCGCGTGGCTAGTCAATGAAGGAACCAATTACTTAACATCAAAGAAAAAGCCGCAACGGCGCGGTAACCAGCACCCTAATATTGTGCCTTACCAAATATTTGCTACGCGCGATGGTCATGTCATCATCGCCGTTGGTAATGATGCACAATACCAACGATTTTGCGAGGTAATCGGGCAACCTGCTCTTGCTGCCGATGCGCGTTTTGCCACTAATGCCTTGCGCTTAGGTAACCGCGATGCGTTAGTCGGTCTACTGGCTGAGCGATTACTTACTTTTGATAGCGCTAGCTTACTGGATGAGCTGAAAAAAAATGGCGTACCTGCTGGCCCTGTAAACACACTGGATGAAGTATTCTCCAGTGACCAGGTAGCTGCACGCGAGATGAAGATCAACATTCCACACCCATTAGCCGCTAGCGGCGGTGTTGATTTAATCGGCAACCCGCTCAAATTTTCCAAAACGCCTGTTACCTACCGACGTGCGCCGCCTGTATTAGGAGCGGATACGGACGAGGTATTGAACGAGCTACTTAATGAATCTTTAAATAAGCAAGACAAGTAATTTTTCTATGTTTGAATTAACTAAACAACAATTAGAGCTACAAAGTCGAGCAAGACAGCTAGCTCAAAAAACAATAGCGACGCGCGCGGCGACGGTAGATCGCAGTGAGCAATATCCTTGGGATAACGTAGCTGACTTAACTAAGGCTGGCTTCATGGGCATGGCCATACCTGCTGACTTGGGCGGTGCAGCACATTCTTATATGGACGTAGTTTTGGTCATTGAAGAAATGGCGAAGGCCTGCGGCGTAACCGGGCGCATTGTTGTTGAGGGTAATATGGGTGCCATTGGCGCAATATGCGCTTATGGCAGTGAAGAGCAAAAACGCATGGCAACTGAATGTGTTTTAGCAGGTGACAAACCCGCCATTTGTATTACTGAGCCAGAAGCTGGGTCTGCCGCCACTGACATGACAACGACTGCGGTAAAGGACGGTGGGCAATATGTTATTAACGGCACGAAACATTGGATCACGGGTGCAGGCGTGTCTAAGCTGCACCTGATTTTTGCTCGATTAGTTGAAGATGGTGAAGACAGAGGTGTGGCGGGTTTTTTGGCTTTTCGCGACCAAGATAAAGGCTTGGTGATTGGCGAGCGTGAACCGGCGATGGGGCTGCGCGGCATTCCAGAATGTAAAGTTCATTTCCAAGACTTAAAACTAAATAAAGACAGGTTACTATTACCGCCCGAAGGCATTAAAAGAGGCTTTGCGGGCTTGATGAATGCCTATAACGCTCAACGCGTTGGAGCAGGAACCGTTGCACTGGGCATCGCTCAAGGTGCTTACGAAGAAGCTGTCAAATACGCTAAAACTCGCGAGCAATTTGGCCGACCTATTGCAGAATTTCAAGGACTGCAATGGATGCTGGCAGATATGAAAATTCAGCTTGATGCAGCAAGGCTGATGGTATGGCGAGCGGCCAATAGTGCGGCTACTACTGAATCTGGCTTTCCAGACCCTTTACTAGCAGCGCAGGCTAAAGTCATCGCTTCTGAAATGGCCATAAAAGTTACCAACGATGCCCTGCAAATTCATGGGGCTATGGGCTATTCACGTAACCTGCCCCTTGAGCGCATGGCGCGCGATGGCCGCATGTTCACAATTGGCGGTGGAACGGCGCAAATGCTGCGCAATTTAATTGCAGGAAAAGTTTTAGGAATCAAAACACCGCAAACGCGCGATGGCCATATGAAATTGGCTGCGGCTAAGTTGGCCGAAAACAATTCATCAAAGGGAGGCAAATCATGACCAAAGCTGTTGATGTAATCGCAAAGCGCCTGTATGACGCGGGCTGTCGTTATGCTTTTGGTATTCCTGGTGGAGAAGTCTTGGCTATAATGGACGCATTATCAAATGTGGGCATTCGTGTTGTACTAACCAAGCATGAAAACTGCGCTGGGTTCATTGGCGAAGGTGTACATCACTTTGATGGCGCACCGGTCATCTTGGTGGCCACGATTGGCCCGGGCATTGCCAACGCCGCTAATGTGATTGCCAACGCAACGCAAGACAGAGTACCGATGATCGCGCTCACAGGCTGTGTTTCAGCCGCGCACCAACATACCTACACGCACCAAGTGTTTGATCATGTTGCAATGGCCAACCCCATTACCAAGTCCGCCTTCAGAGTAGAACAAGCCAGCGCTGGTGTATTGGCAGACAAAGCAGTGGCGATTGCAACGCAGGGTCGCCCCGGTGCTGTATTGCTAGACATCCCCGTTGATGTACAAGTGAGCGATGCCAGCGAAGTGATCACCCCAGTAGGCCTTCCCACTGCACCGATGCAACCAGCAGGCGAGGCGCTTACAACAGCTCAACAATGGCTAAGCGAAGCTAAAAAACCATTAATGCTGGC
>CALIFM010000014.1 GCA_938021685.1 uncultured Gammaproteobacteria bacterium
GATAACTCGCGAAAATATTTGGATTTTATCGGCATTTTGGATTAGTCTGGCAGTATAAAGATTTAGCCATCGCTGATGCGGTGCAAAAACATTAAGCTAAACATGACATTACGCAAAAAAACCTTTGAACTGTTAGACACCGGCAGCAGCGACTTGGTGGGTAAGCTGGTCGATTGGTTTTTGATGGCCTTGATTGCTATTAATGTGGTGGCGGTCATCATGGAAACCGAGCCTTGGTTTCAGCAGGCTTACAGCCAGCAGCTTTATGTTTTGGAGTTGTTTTCGGTGTTTGTATTTACGATTGAATATGTGCTGCGTATATGGTCTTGCGCAGAAGATCCAATTTATGCAAAAGATTCGACCTCAGTTTCGCGCGCTAAATATGTCTTCACGCCAATGGCGATTATTGACCTTGTGGCTATCGCGCCGTTCTATCTGGCGTTCTTGTTCAACATTGACCTGCGCTTCTTGCGGGTGCTGCGCTTGTTACGTATTTTTAAATTAACGCGCTATTCCGAAGCCATGACCACTTTGCTGAAGGTGTTGCGTGAGGAAATGAGCAGCTTTGCAGCAGCGATCTTCATCATGCTGGTGATTATGATTATTGCAGCCAGCGGTATTTATTTAGTGGAGCATCAGCACCAACCTGAGGTGTATGGTTCGATTCCACAGTCAATGTGGTGGTCGATCGTAACCTTAACCACGGTGGGTTATGGTGATGTGTATCCTGCGACTACTGTTGGTAAGCTTTTTGCAGCACTGATCATGGTAGCCGGAGTGGGTTTGGTGGCCCTGCCCACGGGTATTTTGGCCTCTGGTTTTTCAGATAATTTGCATCGCGGCCGAGAAAAAATGACCAAGGAGCTGGCTGAGGCCTTAGAGGACGGATTGATCGATGAAGATGAGGCACGTTATTTAGAGGAGATGCGAAAGAACTTGGGTTTGTCGGAAGAAAAATTTGCCGAGCTGAAGGAATCATTGCTGGCCAAGAAAGACGAAACAGGTTCGCTGATGCCAAGCAAACCCTGCCCGCATTGTGGTCGCTGACAAGGTCTGCATTTTAGTGAGTAGTGGGTTACAGTGACTTCTTATAGCTGACCATCGGTATTGATTGAATTAATTTCTGTCATTAAGGCGTTGTCTTGCCAGCGAGAGGGGCTAAAGTATTTGGCATAAATGGGCAGGCTATTTTGGCTTAAATAATCAGCGCATAGTTCACCTGCTGCGCAGGCTGACATGGTGCCGTAACCTGCTAAAGCACTGACTACCATTAGTTTGTTATCTAAGGGGCCAATCACTGGAAGATTGTCTCGGGTGCGGGTGTAATAGCCCGCCAGCTCCGTGATGGGGGTGGGGATGTTGTTTTGGTATTGTGCCAAAGCTGGGATAAATTGCGTAGCACCCCTTAGCACGATATCGGCAAAGCCAGGGTCGCTGTCTAACTCCCAGTTAGGGACTTGTGCTTGGGTGTTGAAGGCCCAGCCCATTTTAATTTGCTTAGAGCCTGTGGGCTTAATGTGCAAGCCGGCAGGGAATTCCTTTAGTAAATCTGCGCACTGCGGGTCTTCGCCGATCAGCTCAAGCTCCTCATCTGACCACGCTAGCCGCTGCGCATCGGCGCAAATGGTGAAGGGCATGTCGCGGGGAATAGCGCCAGCTAAATCTGGGAACACCACTTTGCGTTGTGGGATGGAATAGATGGGTAATTGAACGCCTAAGTGTTCAGCAAGGCTGGGAGTGAATGGGCCTGCGCAGAGAATAAGCTGCTTGGTTTTAATTGTTTCTTTGTGGTTAAGCTGTATCTCATAACTATCAGTTAGGTGATTAAGGCCGGTAATATCTGCTTGCAATAAGCGAACCTTGTTCTTGCGTGCTTGGGCAAGCATTAGGCTGCCGAGAGCATGCACATCTAGTGAACCTGCATTGTTGACATGGGTGACTTGCTGTACAGATGGGTCTAAATAGGGTTTTGCTTGTGCAATAGCCTGAGGACTGTTTAAAACTGTGACGGCATCGCTGCTGAGGTTTGGATAAACTGTAGTGAAATTGGACTGCTGATTTTTACTAACAAAGTCGTATCCAGAATAAATTAAGCTTAGTTTGTCAGGATGGGCGTCGCATAAGTTGTCCATCAGCTTAATACTGTGATTGACAAAGTCATTCATATAAGGCTGTGGCCAGAATTCACGAAAATTCTCTCCAGATTTACTGGTGGTTAGCGACATGGGGGGTAGCTTGTCGATCAAGAGGATATCTTGGCCCTTGAGCCGCTCACTCAGGTAATAAGCGCAGGCAATGCCTGCGATGCCGGCGCCGCATAGTGTGATATCTGCTATTTTCATTGCTGTGCTCGTCTTAATTCGCTGGTGCTATTCAAAGGAAAAGTAAGGGCTGTTAGTTTTCGTTGGGTGAGAAGGTGGCTTGTATATGATCCACTACCCAGTTGGTGAACGGGTCAGCCCTATTTCTGCGATGCCAATTTACTTGCATGGCAAGCTGCGGCATTTCAAATGGTAGCGAGTGCGACGTTAAAGGAAAAAAACGGCTATATATAGTGACGTACTCTTTGGGCATGACGGCAACGTGTCCACCTTTGCCCAGCAAAGAGGCGACGGGCCCAAATGAGGAGAGCATCAGTGGGCAGAATAAGTGTTCACCTGCTTCGATTAAGCGAGCTCTAATGTTTTGATTAGTCTGTGTTTCAGTCAGTACTTGAATGTGTTGTGCTTGGCCAACGTCTTTAGTGGTAATCGATTTTTCACTGGCCAGCTGGTGTGATTCAGCTAGTACTAGTACTTGTTCGCTGTGGCAGCAAATGGTGGAGTCGATGTTGGCTGATAAGCTATCTATTTGGCCGATTAATAGTGATATTTCGCCTGAAATCAGCTGTTCCACAGAGCGGTTTAGGACATAAGGGTGAAATTGAACTTTCAAGTGTGGTGCTTGTTGCTGCAAAAGTGGTACGGTGCGCATTAATAAAGCAGCTTGAAAAAAATCGTTGCAGGCAATGGTCAGGGTTTCAGTTGTTTGTGCAGGAGTGAATGAGCTTGATAAGGACTCGATCTGCCGCATTGATTTTAAGATATCTTCAATTAAGGGCGCGACTGAGGTGCCAAACGAGGTGGGTTCCATGCCATGTTTGGTTTTAATAAAAATACCGTCTTCAAAATCACTTCTTAGCACGGCCAAAGTTTTGCTGATGGCAGATTGCGTTAAAGACATCGCATGAGCCGTTTCAGACACACTTCTTGTCTTTAAAAGTGATTGGATAATTTTTAATTGATTAATTCGAATGCTTTCTATATTCCTTAAGTTCATATTAGTATTGATTATGTTTCCATTGATTCATTATAGGCGTGATCATATAGTTGTTCTACTTCATTTACAAATAGACTTTGAACAATCATGAAAACAGCAAAGGAGATTAATATCTGGCAAGCCTTGAGACTTACATTTGGAACATTAGCAGCGCTAGCCGTTACGGCTATTAGTGCAGCTGAATTGTCCGAAGAGACGAGTAATGCCCCGATTCAAAAAATGACCGTCAATGGCGAGACAGTGCATTATCGAATGATTGGCGAAGGTGAACCTCTTTTGATGGCGAATCGCTTTAGAGCTGATATGAACCATTGGGATCCGATTTATATTGACCAGCTTGCCAAAAGCAGAAAGGTTATTTTGTATGATCGACCTGGTGTTGGGCTTAATACAGACATGACCAAGTCCAGCATGGATGAAATGGCAGACGACATGATTGCGATTATGGATGCTTTTAAATTGGAACAAACTGACGTGGTTGGCTGGTCTTTAGGTACGTCAGTGGCAATGACAGCCGCTGCGAAGCACCCCGAACGCTTTGGTCAAATGGTGCTGATTGGTGCTATTTACTCTGGTGGCATGCAGCAGGCTTATATTACACCTGATATTCAGGGCTTTATTGATCGAGCGAGCAAACCTGAGCCCAAAATTGAAGATTTTGTCTATATATTGTTTGGTGATACGCAAGCTAGCAAAGGCAAGGGTGTTCAATCACTTAAGCGGCGTGCATTGTGGCAAACGCCAAATGAACCTATTCCGGTATTATCAGAGGAACAATGGAGGCGTCATGTTAAGGCAATCGAGGGGTATCAAGGTGACCCTGATACCATTGAAAGGCTTAAGGCTATCTCAAGCCCTTTATTATTCATTAATGGAGATCGTGATCACATTGCGCCGCCTAGAATTGGTGCTGAGTATATCCAGCATATTAAAGGGTCGCAGTTTGCGGTGATTAATTCCAGTGGACATAACGTCCATGGTCAAGACCCTGAAAAAATCGCAGCGATGACGCTTGAGTTTGTAAACCAATAACGAACTAAGTTTAAATGTTGAACTTCGGTAAAACTGTAATAATGGGCCCTACGGGGCCCTTTTTATTGCAAGATTATTAATGGTTCATGCAGTTTATAGACTGCTTGAGTAAGAAGCTAAATTTTTAATAAAGTTTGGCAAGTTTTGTAGTGGTAATACAGTAAAGCACAGTCGCGGATAAAACTTGACGAGGTAGACAGGAATAATGTAGCCTTTGATGAAATAAAATGCACAAGGTTTGCAGGCTCTCTTACGTATTTGGTTTGATGGTGAGAGACCAGTATAAAATTACAAGGTATAGGAGGGAAATATGAGCAAAGTTATTTCTGGCTTAATTCAGATGGGTTTGAAGGGTGACACTGATATGTCGCCTGAGCAGATCCGCGACAACATGCTAGAAGCGCACTTGCCGATGATTGCGCAAGCCGCAAAAAAAGGAGTGCAGGTACTGTGCTTTCAAGAAGTGTTTACCCAGCCTTATTTTTGCCCAAGCCAAGATAAGAAATGGTATGCGGCGGCTGAGGCGATTCCCGATGGCTATACCACCAAGCTGATGCAGGAATATGCCAAAAAGCACAGCATGGTGATTATTGTGCCGATTTATGAAGAGGTGATGCCGGGCCTGTATTACAACACGGCGGCGGTGATTGATGCCGATGGTAGTTATTTAGGTAAGTACCGCAAAACGCATATTCCACAAGTAGCGGGTTTTTGGGAGAAGTTTTTCTTTAAGCCTGGGGCATCAAACTGGCCGGTGTTTGAAACAGCTTACGTTAAATTAGGTGTGTATATTTGTTATGACCGTCACTTTCCAGAAGGCTGGCGCGCGCTGGCTTTAAATGGCGCCGATATCATTTATAACCCTTCGGCTACGGTGGCGGGATTATCGCAATATTTATGGGAGCTAGAGCAACCTGCGTCGGCAGCAGCCAATGGGGTGTACATTGCTGCGATTAACCGTGTAGGCACAGAAGCACCTTGGAATATTGGTGAGTTTTATGGTTCAAGCTATTTCGTAGATCCGCGCGGGCAAATTATTGCTCAAGCTAGTGCAGATAAGGATGAGTTGCTGGTGACGGAACTGGACATGGGCTTGATACGCGAAGTGCGTGATGGCTGGCAGTTTTTTCGTGACCGCAGACCCTCAACATATGGCCCTTTGACTGAGCTTTAAACTGCATGGCCAATATTATTGAGATTGCCGGTCTTGAGCTGGTATTTCCGGCTGCTGATGGGCCCGTACATGCCTTATCAGATATTAATTTAAATGTTGAACAAGGCGAATTTATTTCCTTGATCGGCCCGAGCGGCTGCGGTAAAACCACCTTGATGCGTGCGGTAGCTGATCTTGAGAAGCCGACCAGTGGTAGCGTGCAAGTACGAGGAATGAGCGCCAGCGAGGCGCGGCAGCAGCGCAGTTATGGTTATGTGTTTCAAGCACCTGCTTTATACCCGTGGCGCACAGTAGAGAAAAACATCAGTTTGCCGCTTGAGATTATGGGCTTCTCGCCTGCACAGCGCCAAGAGCGCGCCAAACAATATCTAGCGCTGGTTAATTTAGAAGGTTTTGAAAAGAAATATCCATGGCAGTTGTCGGGCGGTATGCAGCAACGGGTGTCGATTGCGCGCGCGCTAAGCTTTGAGCCTGATTTGCTGTTGATGGACGAGCCCTTTGGGGCGTTAGATGAAATTACTCGTGATTATTTAAACGAGCAATTGCTGCGGCTGTGGGAGCAAACCCAAAAAACCGTGATGTTTGTGACGCACTCAATTTCAGAGGCGGTGTTTTTGTCTACTAAAATTGTGGTGATGTCGCCGCGACCCGGCCGCATCATTGATGTGATTGATTGTGATTTGCCAAAAGATCGTACATTAGATATTCGTGAATCGCCTGAGTTTTTGCATATTGCGCAGCAAGTTAGGCAAGGCTTGAAGTCGGGGCATAGCTACGATGGTTGAGACGGCAGGTGCGCTTGCACTAAACTCGCCTAGTTGGTGGCAGCGATTGCTGGCGGGCAAATCATTCCCTGTTATGGTGGTGAGCGCCGTTATTTTAATTGTTTGGTATTTAGGTGCGATTTATTTAAACAGCCCACAAATTATTGATCGCTATAAAAAGCAAAATGTTGAATGGAGCTTTAGCCAGCTAGCAAAGGATAGCTGGTCGATGGAACGTGCAGTGTTGCCAGCGCCGCACCAGATTGCGGCAGAGCTGAAAAAAACGGTAATTGACAAGAAGATTACGTCCAAACGCAGCTTGGTGTATCACGCTGGGGTGACACTTTCGTCCACCTTGCTGGGTTTTGTGCTGGGCTCTATTTTAGGGTTGGTGCTGGCCATCGGCATTGTGCACAACCAAACCTTGGATCGAAGCTTGATGCCGTGGATTATTGCCTCGCAAACCATCCCTATTCTAGCTTTAGCACCGATGGTGATTGTGGTGCTCGGTGCCATAGGGATAGTGGGCTTGGTGCCCAAAGCGATTATCTCGATGTACCTGTGCTTTTTCCCGATGGCGGTGGGCATGGTGAAGGGGCTGCGTTCCCCTGACCCAATGAGCCGTGACTTGATGCGCACTTATAACGCCGATGCGCGTACGGTATTTTGGAAGTTGCAGATGCCATCAGCGGTACCGTATTTGTTTGCTAGCTTAAAAATTGCCATTGCTTTAAGTTTAGTGGGCGCCATCGTGAGTGAATTGCCCACTGGTGCGCAGGCTGGTTTGGGCGCACGTTTGTTGTCAGGCTCGTATTATGGGCAGACCACACAGATTTGGGCTGCGTTGATTATGGCTTCGGTACTATCGGCCTTATTGGTGATGGGCATTGGTTATATAGAAAAAATAGTCACCAAGCGGATGCGCGGAGGCTTGACTTGATGAATGCAATGAAGGGAACAAGTCAAAAGACTAACAAAGCATTGGTGTTCAGTTTGTTCGGCTTTTTGGCTGCACTGAGCTTAGCGCTGCCATTTGCGGAGCAGAAGGCTTGGTTTGATTCTTGGTATTGGTTAGGTCCTATACTGCTTGCTAGTAGCTCGCTACTGGCTTTGCCTTTGGTGCCAACAAAATTAGCTGAGGCGGGATTAATCGCGGCGGTATTGTTGACTGGTTGTTTGGCCCTGTTGGTGGCTAATCAATCAGTTGAGATAGGTAAGCTGAAAGGCGGGTTTTGGTTGCTGGTCGTCAGTTTGCTAGGATTTTTCTGGTTAAGCTTGTCACAGCTATCCGCTCGCTCGGCGAAACCCTTGGCACATAAAGCCTGGCTGTTGTTGATCCCTATGCTGTTTGGAGCTGGATTGCTATTTATCTGGGAGGTAGTGGTGCAGGGCTTTCGAGTGCCGCATGTGTTGCTGCCTTCGCCTAGTGTGATCGGCAAAGCTTTTGTAGCGTCAATGGGCACCTTGGCAGCTGACTTTTACCAAACCTTTGTGCGTGCTGTTATTCCAGGTTACTTGATCGGTAATTGTTGCGGTTTTGCGGTGGCTTTGTTGGCTGATCGTGTGCCGTTTTTACAGCGTGGCTTGTTGCCTCTAGGTAATTTTGTTAGCGCCATCCCGATTGTTGGCATCGCACCGATTATGGTGATGTGGTTTGGCTTTGATTGGCAATCAAAAGCGGCGGTGGTGGTGATCATGACGTTTTTCCCGATGTTGGTGAACACCATCGTGGGGTTGTCTGAATCGAGCAAGATGGAGCAAGACTTGATGCGCTCATACGGTGCAAGCTATTGGCAGACCTTAACTAACCTGCGTTTGCCTAATGCTTTGCCGTTTATTTTTAACGCGCTAAAAATTAATTCAACCTTAGCTTTAATCGGTGCGATTGTGGCAGAATTTTTTGGCACACCGATTGTGGGCATGGGTTTTCGCATTTCAACGGAAGTAGGTCGCATGAATATCGATATGGTTTGGGCCACCATTGTGGTGGCGGCAGTGGCGGGCTCGTTGTTTTATGGCTTTTTTGCTTTGCTAGAGCGCGGGTTTACGTTCTGGCACCCTTCATTTCGCAAATCGCGATAATATTATGTAAGATAAGCCCTGAGTGGAATTGGCTAAAACATTAATTAAATATAACTATCATTAACTATCAAAAGAGGAGGTAATTCATGAAAAAGATATTAAGCGCAGCCTTGTTAGGCGCATTTATTGCAGGGCAATCGGTGGCGGTGCAGGCAGCCGACGATGTCACCATCCAGCTCAAATGGGTAACACAGGCCCAGTTTGCTGGTTATTACGTTGCCAAAGAGAAGGGCTTTTATGAAGATGTCGACTTGAATGTGACCATCAAGCCAGGTGGGCCAGACATTGCTCCGCCTCAGGTGTTGATTGGTGGCGGTGCTGATGTGATTGTTGATTGGATGCCATCAGCTTTGGCTGCACGTGAAAAGGGTGTGCCGCTAGTGAATATAGCGCAGCCTTTTAAGCGCTCTGGCATGATGTTGACTTGCCGCAAAGAAACGGGCATTACTTCGCCCGAGCAGTTCCCAGGAAAAACTTTGGGTGTGTGGTTTTTTGGTAATGAATACCCCTTCTTGAGCTGGATGTCTACATTGGGCATTGGCACTGAAGGCGGTGACGGGGTCACAGTATTGAAGCAAGGCTTTAATGTTGACCCATTGCTGCAAAAGCAAGCAGATTGTATTTCAACCATGACTTATAACGAGTATTGGCAGGTGGTAGATGCAGGCTTGGCGCCTGAGGAGCTAGTAACCTTTAAGTATGAAGAGCAAGGTGTCGCGACCCTTGAGGATGGCTTATATGTGCTGGAAGATAAGCTAGAAGATCCTGAGTTTGTTGACAAGATGGCACGCTTTGTAAAGGCGTCCATGCTAGGTTGGGCATGGGCTTCAGAAAACAGCGATGCGGCGGCGGACATTGTGCTTGAAAATGATGACACTGGCGCGCAGACTGAAAAACATCAGCGCCGTATGATGGGCGAAATAAGCAAGCTAACGGCTGGCGGCGGCAAACTGGACGAAGCAGATTATGAACGCACAGTGGGCATTTTGCTGGGCGGTGGTTCTGATCCTGTTATCTCTAAAGCACCTAGCGGTGCGTGGACCCATAAGATATGGGACATGGCGCAGTAGCGCGCTCATCTGTTAAGCGGGGTGCTGGGATAGTTTGCCTAGCACCTGCTTACGGACCTAATATTTGGGTATATGCAAGAGCTTTATGATTTGCAATATATGCATTAACAAACGAATTAGATAGTAAACATAGGGGATAAGTCGATGTCAATTTTAATTAAAGGAGGCACGGTCGTCACCGCGGAAGAGACCAAGTTAGCTGATGTGCTGTGTGTAGATGGCAAAATCATTGAAGTGGCAGCTGACATTGATGCACCGTCTGGCGGGCAGGTGATTGACGCTGGAGGGCAATATGTGATGCCAGGCGGCATTGACCCGCACACCCATATGCAGCTACCGTTTATGGGAACGGTTGCAAGTGAAGACTTTTATTCTGGTACTGCAGCGGGCCTAGCAGGCGGCACCACTTGTATTATTGATTTTGTCATTCCAGCGCCGCAGCAACGGTTGATGGACGCGCATACACAGTGGATGGAGTGGGCTGAGAAATCGGTGTCTGATTATAGCTTTCATGTTGCGGTCACTTGGTGGGACGACAGTGTGCATAAGGACATGGGCACCTTGGTTGAAAAGCACGGTGTAAACAGCTTCAAGCATTTCATGGCGTATAAAAATGCGATCATGGCAGACGATGAAATCTTGGTGAATAGCTTTAGCCGTTCGCTGGAGCTTGGAGCGATTCCGACGGTGCATGCTGAAAATGGCGAATTGGTGTTCCAGTTGCAGCGCAAAATGCTTGAGATGGGCATTACTGGGCCTGAGGGCCATCCTTTATCGCGCCCACCTGCGGCCGAAGCTGAAGCGGCGAACCGTGCTATTAGAATTGCACAAGCTTTGAATGTGCCTGTGTATTTAGTGCATGTGTCAACGCAAGAAGCCTTAAAAAGCATTACCCAAGCACGTAACGAAGGTCAGCGTGTGTTTGGCGAAGTGTTGGCGGGGCATTTATTGATTGATGATTCGGTGTATCAGAACCCCGATTGGGACACGGCAGCGGCCCATGTGATGAGTCCACCGTTCCGCCCTAAAGAACACCAAAAAGCGTTATGGCGCGGTTTGCAGTCGGGCAATTTGCAAACTACTGCAACCGACCATTGCTGCTTTTGCGCAGAGCAAAAAGCAGCGGGCCGCGAAGATTTTTCACGCATTCCCAATGGCACGGCAGGTATCGAAAACCGCATGGAAGTGCTGTGGCATGAAGGGGTGAGTACTGGGCGTTTAACGATGAATGAGTTTGTGAAGGCCACCTCAACCAATGCAGCGCAAATATTCAATATTTACCCGCGTAAAGGCTGTGTTGCTGCAGGTGCTGATGCTGATCTCGTCGTGTGGGATCCAGAAGGCACCAAGACCATATCGGCTAAGACCCATCACCAGAATATTGATTACAATAT
>CALIFM010000015.1 GCA_938021685.1 uncultured Gammaproteobacteria bacterium
TGAGCTACGGACGCATGCTCGAAAAACGTGGTCGGGGTAGAGAGATTCGAACTCCCGACATCCTGCACCCAAAGCAGGCGCGCTACCAGACTGCGCTATGCCCCGATCGCCTGAAAAAACACACAGCTAACCAAACCGAAATGCTGCATATAAAACAGGGTCGGCGACTATACCGATATCACATTAATAGGTCAACCACCCGTTAGCTCAATTCGATCCCTTACACATTAAATACTATGGTGGCTATTTTGCTGAATGACAGTGCTTTAAAATAAGGCCGGATTAAGTGGCGACACCGCAGTTAAGCCACCGTCCACCACATAGCATTGGCCAGTGACAAACGTCGCTTCGTCCGAAGCCAGCCATAAGGCCATATTAGCGATGTCTTGCGGCTGGCCCATCCGCCCAGCGGGATGACGCTGTAAAGCATCTTTTTTCGCACGCGCCGGCTGCTCAGCCACGTCAAAGGCCGCATCGGCCATGCCAGTTAGAATCCACCCCGGCGAAATAGCATTGCAACGCACCCTGGGGCCGTGATCTACCGCAATCGAGCGCGTCAAAGCATGCACAAAACCTTTAGAAGCGTTATATAACGCCAAGCCGGGGTCTGCGTTGTTACCAGAAATCGAGCCAATATTAATAATAGACCCACCCTCACGCATAATCGGCAACAACTCTCGGCAAGCTAGAAACGTGCCTTTGGCATTAGCGCCCATGACGGTATCCCAATCCTCATCGGTGGTGTCAAGCAAGGTTTTTTCAATTTGCACTCCGGCGTTGTTCACCAGCACGTCCAACGGCCCCAGTGCTTGCCTAAAGGCTTGCTTTAATTGCTGCATTTGATCGGTACTAGACACATCGGCGGTTTCCCACAGCACAGCATCCGACAAATCATCAGGACGCGGACCTCGTCCACAGGTCATCACTTTTGCCCCTTCTTGTACAAAGCGTTGCACAATAGCGTTGCCAATGCCTTGACGGCCACCGGTGACTAGAGCAGTTTTATCTTTCAGTTGTAAACTCATCTTATATCGAAATCAAAAATTAACGTGACTAGCACCTTTTAAGGCTAAGCGCTTACGCGCTTCATCAGGGGTAGCCACTTGCATGCCTAAAGACTCCACTACGCCGCGAATTTTACTCACCTGTTGCGCGTTGGATTCAGCAAGCTCACCTTTAGAAATATATAAACTGTCTTCCAAGCCCACCCGTACATTGCCCCCTAACATCGCCGCTTGCGTGGCAAAGGGCATTTGATGGCGGCCAGCTGCTAGCACCGACCACTCGTAGTCTTCACCAAACAGTTTCTGTGCAATGGTGTGCATGTGCATTAGGTTATCCGGATCGGCTCCTGCACCGCCTAAAATACCGTAAATAAGCTGGATGAAGAATGGCGGCTTAATCAAACCTTGGTCGACAAAATAAGCTAAGTTATATAAATGACCCAAGTCATAGCACTCAAATTCAAAGCGCGTGCCATGGCCTTCGCCCAGCTCTTGCAAAGCATAGTCGATAGTTTTAAACGTGTTAGGGAAAATGAAGTCGCGGGTCACCTCTAAGAACGGCTCTTCCCAATCAAACTTCCAGTCTTGATATTTTTGCGCCATTGGAAAAATGCCGAAATTAAGCGACCCCATGTTTAATGACGCCATCTCTGGGCTGGCGGTCAACGCTGCAGCCAAACGCTCGTCGATAGTCATTCCTAAGCCACCGCCAGTCGATACATTCACCACTGCATCGCAGCCATCTTTGATCACCGGCAAAAATTGCATAAAGGTTTCTGGCCGTGGGTCAGGACGGCCAGTTTCAGGATCACGGGCGTGCAAATGAATGATCGATGCTCCCGCCTCGGCTGCATCAATAGCCGCCTGTGAAATTTGCCTAGGCGTGATAGGCAAATACGGCGACATGGTCGGGGTATGAATACCTCCTGTCACTGCACAAGTAATAATTACGTTTTTTTGCTCGCTCATTTTGTCGTACTATTTTATTAAGCGTTTTTTGCTTACAGCTTCATCTGCTGCACTTGGGCGCTGAGCCCACCGTCCATCACCCACAACTGGCCCGATGCATAGCGCGCTTCGTCTGAAGCCAACCAATTGACCAAATTAGCAATGTCTGTCGGTGTGCCATAAGTGCCAGTCGGATGAACATCGCGCACTGCTTGCTTGAGCGATTCAATATCACCCGAACTGCCAAAAAAACTTTGCAGCATTGGTGTATCCACATAACCTGGGCAAATGGCGTTGACTCGGATGCTTTCTGGCCCGTGATCGCAAGCCATGGCACGCGTGAGGGCATGCACCGCCCCTTTGGTGGCGCAGTACGCCGCCAGCCCTGGGTCAGCGATAAAACCGTCATAGGAGCCAAAATTAATCACGCTGGCTCCTTTTGATTTACGCAGCAACGGCAAGGCGTATTTTGAGGTTAAAAACAGCCCTGTCACATTGATGGCAAAAATACGGTTCCATTCTTCTAGTGAAGTGTCCTCAATAGTTTTTTCAATTTCGATGCCTGCGGCGTTTACTAAGATATCCAGCGCACCCCATTGCTGTTCCAAATCCTTATACAGCTTGGTCACATCTGCTTCTTGGGTTACGTCTACCTTAACAAACTGAATTCCTTTCTCTATATCACCGCCCCCTTGCTTCAAATCAGCCGACACCACTTGCGCGCCTTCTTTAGTAAAACGTTCACAAATGGCCCGCCCAATACCGCCTTCACCGCCAGTCACGACCGCTGTTTTACCCTTTAAAATATTCATAAGCATAGTATGTGAGTTAAATTTTGTTTATGTCTTGTCTGGTTTGCTTGATGTTTGTGCTGCTGCTCGGGCTTGCAAAAACCCAGTGATTAAAGCATCGCGCTGTACAGCCTGCGCTTGCACGCCTTCATCGCCTGTGGCATCCACCAAGCCCTGTACCAATAATTTTGTTGTTTCTGCATCAATGTGGGTATCGCCCAAATCGTCCCACCAACGGTGAAAGCTGTCGGCATAACGCTCACAAAATTCAGCCATGCCGCCTGCCCCTGCGCCCAAATGAAACAGCTGGTGCGGCCCCATCGCAGCCCAGCGCAGACCGGGCCCGGCCCATACCGCTTTGTCCACGTCTTCCACACTGGCCACACCGCTTTGCACTAAGTAAATCGCCTCTTTCCACAGCGCTGCTTGTAAGCGGTTAGCCACATGCGCCGGCACTTCTTTTTGAACTCGAATGGTTACTTTACCCACATTAGCATAAAAGGCCTCCGCCTCTTCTAAGACCCCATCAGCCGTGTGCTCATTAGCCAGTAGCTCGACCAACGGAATCAAGTGCGGCGGATTGAACGGGTGACCTAAAATAAAGCGCGACGGGTTTTGCCAGCCTTGCTGCAATTCATTGACCATCAAGCCCGACGCCGATGAAGCCACAATGGCATCTTCGGGCAGCTGCGGCTCAATCTCTTTATATAGTTGATGCTTCAACGCTAACTGCTCCGGCACATTTTCTTGCACAAATTGCGCGCCCTGCACGGCCTCGGCTACACTGCTATAAAATTCTAATTGACCGCCTCCTGCTCGCTCAGTTAAGCCCAAAGCTTTTAAAGTAGGCCAAGCTTGCTGTACATAATCGTTAACTTGTTGCTGAGCATCAGCCACAACATCAAACACTTTTACCCGCAAACCCGCCGCCAAAAACAAACTGGCCCAGCTGGCACCGATGACACCTGCACCCAGCACCGCAACCGTGTCAATTTTTGTAATGGCCATTGTTATGATTGCTGCGCCGCTTCGTAGGCTTTTAAGATTAAGCCGTGAAAATGATGCACTGCATGTTCACTCATGCCGCTGCCTTCTTCATCAACCATATACCGCCCTTGTTCAAACGCTGGGGTTTGCATACCGCGCTGCACGCTCTCCACCAAACCAATGTCCTCTGGTTGCAGCACGTCGTCAATAAAAGCAATGGCCTCTTGCTCGCTGTCGGTCAAATCCGCCGACTCAAAGAAAAAATCAAACACTTCATAGGTTTCGTTTTCACTCACCGGATAAAAACGCCACACCATAAAATTACCCCGACCGGGATAACGCATCAAAGTCATATTGGGCCATAAAAACCACACTGCGTGGTCGGTCACACTGGCCTCCTCAATACTATAGGCTTGATTGTCATCCAGCTTGGCTTTAGCCATATGACTGGAATAGATGCCATGCGTCGTTACCTCATACGTTTCCATATCGATCAGCGAGCAAAAATCGCGGTGCGCTACGGGGCAGTGATAACACTCTAAAAAATTATCCACTACTGCCTTCCAGTTGGCATTAATTTTGTAAGTCAGACGCTTGCCAAAGGTTAAGTCGGCAAGGTCCGGTGCATACTGCATCACTTCCTGCGCTAAGGCACCTGTTTGCTCACTCATCGGCGCAGCATCGGCATCAAGGTTGATAAATACCAAGTGGCAAAACACCTCTAATTTGACCGATGTTAAGCAAATTTTAGATGTGTCAAAATCATCAATCAATTCGCTGCGGCGCGCGCTCATTAGCTGGCCATCCAACCCATACACCCAAGCATGGTAGGGGCAAGTAATCACATGGGTTTTGCCTTCACCTGATAGCAGCTCATGGGCGCGGTGTTTGCACACATTATAAAAAGCCTTCAATTCGCCCTGCTGCGTGCGCGCGACCAAAATATTTTGGCCTTGCACATCGGTGGTAACGTAACTGCCCGCATCACGCAGCTTTTCTTCATGGCAAACAAACTGCCACGACTTGCCAAACACCTCTTGCTGCTCTACCTGCAAAAAAGCCTCATCCACATAACATGTTTTATGCAAAGTGCTGGCTTTTTTAGCCTCCGCGTTATAACCGCGGCTGATCTTGGCAATTTGTTGCTGAGTCAACGTTTTGCTTTGTTGCGCTTTCTTCACTGAGGCCCTCTTCGCGTTTTGATGTGAGTTGAAACTTTACTCTATAAAATATAACCATCTCTACCTAACAACAAATGATACTATTCGCCATAATATTGATATTATACGACAGTAGCTATTTTACCTATTTCAAAACCATCGCCTGCCACAGCACCAGTTCGCTATTCCATTGGCATGCTGTTGTTGCCCGGATTTAATGCCTGCGCAGCCTTCACATTTCTAGATCCACTACGTGCCGCCAATTATATTCATGGGCAAAAACACTACGATTGGGCTTTTTTATCACTAGGTAATCAACCAGTAACAGCCAGCAATGAACTAGTCATCAGCAATGTAAATGCATTTGATACAGCTGATCACTACGATTTGGTAGTGATCAATGCCAGCTGGGCACCCGAGCGTTTTCAGCAAGGCACTTTGCAAACTTGGCTTAAGCAACTGAGCCACCAAAAAACTACGCTAGCGGGTATTGATACAGGCGCGTTTGTGTTGGCCTACACGGGTTTACTAAAGCATCATCGTGCGACAGTACATTACGAGCATGCAGCGGCGTTTATTGAGCTATTCCCCGAAACCCAACTTGAAGAAGCTTTATATGTTTCTGATCGCAATCGGCTGACCTGCGGCGGCGGCTTAGCAGCAGCTGACATGGCGCTACGCATTGTGCAAAAACAACAAGGCCTTGAGATGGCTAACGCGGCTGCCACTTATATTCTAAAAGGCCGTCACCGCGCCGGTAACGAACAACAAATCCCGCACAACCTTACGCCCGTAGCCTATGCCATGCCCGAAGCTTTGCGCGAAGCAATTATTTTAATGGAACGCAACATTGAAGAGCCACTAAGCCCGTCGGAAATTGCGCAATATTTATCGATTTCACAACGCACCCTACAACGAGTATTCAAGCAGCACACTGGGCAAACCCCGATTCGCTATTACATTAATCTACGGCTAGATCGAGCGCGCGGATTGATCACCCAAACCAATATGTCGGTTGCCGAAGTGGCCATTGCTTGTGGCTTTGGTAGTGTGGAGCCGTTTTCGCGTGCTTACTCGAAACACTTTAACATCGCTCCTAGCCAAGACCGCATTGATGGGCGCGTGCCATTTCAGTTACGCACTTAAGGCTGCAGCCGCCGAAAATAGTTTAGTAAGAGAACTTTCCGCTTTGGATGCGCTCAGCTTCCATTAGCTCCACTTCGCGCGAGCCAGATATAACAATCTTGGGATCAGGCACATAATCCAAGGTCTTATCCACACGCTTATAAGGCACCGAGTTTAAAATCACTCTAATCGCATTTAAGCGTGCTAAGAATTTATCGTTCGAACGAATCACCGTCCAAGGCGACTCAGCCCGATGCGTGCGTTTAAGCATCTCGTATTTCTGATTGGTAAAATCACCCCAATGCTCCTGCGCTTGCAAATCCACTTCGCTCAGCTTCCACTGCCGTAAAGGGTCGTTTTTGCGTCGCTCAAAACGCTTGGCTTGCTCTTCTTTAGTGACGCTAAAATATAGCTTCACCAAAATCGTACCGGTGCGCACCAAGTCCTTTTCAAACCCCACCACACCCTTCATAAAGTGTTTGTATTCCTCTGGCGTACAAAAGCCCAGCACTGGTTCCACCATCGCACGGTTGTACCAACTACGATCAAACAACACCATCTCGCCACCGCGCGGGAAATGCTGCACATAACGCTGAAAAAACCACTGCGTACGCTGTAGTTGGCTAGGCTTGCCCAACGCCACTGTGCGGTAACGCTTTTCGTTCATATAACGCGTGGCACGGCGGATAGTACCGCCCTTACCCGAGGCATCGCGACCTTCAAACACCACAATCATTGGCCGCTTGGTCTGCTCTAAATAATTTTGCAGCTGAATCAACTCGGCTTGATAGGGCCGCAGCGCTTTTTCACGCTTGCTGCGAGCAAGGGCCTTCTTGGCTTTTTCCGTTGTGAATTTTTTTAGCTTTTTGCGCAAACGCTCGTTTTCGGCTTGCAGCTGTTCAGGGCCAACAATTGGCCTGACATTATTACTTTTTGATTTTGTCTTCATTAAAGCTGCCCTATTTATTACTTAATCGCCTTTTATCGTTCTTATTGAATCTGATTCAAAGTGTTGAGTGGAGAATTCCATAATTTCTGTTTTTTCTGCCACACCAATAAACTGATGCTTCAAGCCCAGTGGAATTTCTAATACATCCCCCTTTGACATTTCAAAACTAGACTCTTCACCAGACTGCTCAACCGTTTTCATTATCAGCTTACCACTCTGAATATAAAACGTTTCTTTCTTATTCAAGTGATGATGAAGTGAGCATCGCCTGCCCTTAAGTAACACTAATATCTTTCCACAATAATCCTCTGAGTTATGAGCCCATATCTCATAGCCCCAGCCTTTTTCTTCTCGATGGATTGGTTTTAGTCGGCCTCATATTACATAGTGGCTACGTAACCAATTCAGTATACAACGGACAATTTCGACTGGCTACCTCTTTACCAGCCTCAGTTACGCTTAGGAAGCAAATTATAGCAGTCATTACAATACAGGCTGAATAATCTCTTCAAGCTCTTGGGCTGATAATAAGCCTAGTTTCTTACCAATCATTTTGCCTTCGCGGTCATGTATTGTTGTAAATGGCAGGCTGCCTCTATTACCTAAAGCCTGCATCCATTGCATGCCTTGCATATCACCGGCTAGCCATTGTGGGTAGTTGATGCCCATTGAATCGACAAAGCGTTTCACATTCCCAGGTGTGTCATGGCCAATGCCCACAAACTGCAAGCCCTGCTGCGCTTTGGCTGCTTGGATGTCCATAAACAAGGGGATCTCCTCGCGGCACGGTTCACACCATGGCGCCCAGTGGTTCACTACTACCACCTTGCCAAGGAATTGGTTCAAGTTCTGCCCTTTGCCATCAAGGTCTTGCCACTGCACATCCGGCAACTGCTGCGCTGCTTC
Source organism: uncultured Gammaproteobacteria bacterium (assembly GCA_938021685.1). GTDB lineage: Bacteria > Pseudomonadota > Gammaproteobacteria > Arenicellales > Poriferihabitantaceae > JAAELZ01. The sequence continues at coordinate 7,871 of CALIFM010000015.1, forward strand.
AGCATCAATCAAAGTGACTTGGCCGCTATCATTGCCAGCATCTTGCTGGCTAGTCGAATAATGCGCCACCATCCAGCCGCCTAATAGACCAGCAAGGCCAATAAACAAATAAACTAATGAACGTTGCAATCCTTGAGGCATGATGAGGGCCGGCTTTAGAGTGACTGAATGTGCGCCAAAAATTCGCTGGCGTCTTTATAACCGTAAAAGCTTTTGCCGCTCATTGGCTGGCCTTCGATATCTAAAAACAACACCGCGGGTGGGCCGAACACGCCAAAGCGCGTTTTCAGGGCTTTACGCGCTGCGTCTTTAGGGTCGGTCACGTCCACCTGCAAGGCTAAAAAGCGCTGCTCCATTTCATTTAGTACAGCGGTGTCTTGAAACGTGGTTTGTTCCATACGGATGCAATCAACACACCAATCGGCATAATAATCAATCATCACGATTTTACCCGCTTGCTGCGCCGCACCTATATGGATGTCCAGCGCCGATTCGTCGTTCACTCGCGTAAACAAATGCACTTCGTTTGCTCCAAGGGTGTTGGCTGCCCCGCCTTTGGCTGAGAACAAGTTATCGGGCAAGGGTTTTAAAACATCTCGCTGACCTAAGGTGCCGCCAATAAAAGCGAGCACGCCCCAAACAAGCAGCACCATGCCGAGGCCCTTAAACAGTTTGTACCAGCCACTTGCACCTTCGGGTAGATTTTGCATAGCGCCCAAATAAATACCCACTACAATAAACAGCGCTCCCCACAGCAACAATATAGGCACTTGCGGCAACACGCCTAACAAATAAATAGCGACCGCCAACAACATCACTCCGAATACATATTTAACTTTGTCCATCCACATGCCAGCTTTGGGCAGCCAGTGGCCTGCACCCATCGCCAAGATAACCAGTGGGATACCCATGCCCAAGGCCATAAAAAACATCGTTAGCGCACCTAAGCTGGGTGAGCCTTGCGCGATGGCAATCCCTAAAAAGGAGATCAGCACCGGTGACACACAAGCGCCTACAATCAAAGCGGAAAACAAGCCCAAGATAAACACCATCGATGCTGAGCCACCTAGGCCTTGGGACTTTTCTTGCAAACGTGAGCTAATAAACGACGGCATTTGAATTTCAAATAAGCCAAACATCGATAAAGCCATCAACACAAAAATAACTGCCATGGTGCCAATGGCCCATATGTTTTGAAAATACGCTTGCAACTGATCGCCCGTAGCGCCCGCCACGGCGCCCATCACAGCATAAACCACTGCTGTGCCCAACACATAAATAGCTGCTAACCACGCTGCTTTGGCTTTAGAGATTTGCTCGCCTTGCCCTGCGATCACGCTGGACAAAATTGGAATCAAAGGTAGCACACAAGGAGTGAAAGTGAGGCCAATGCCGGCCACAAAAGCACCAGCCAATATCCACCATAATGATTTTGAGCCACCGCCATTGTTGCCTATCGCTGTATTTTGGGCATCGCTTTGTTGCCCCACAACTTGTGCTGACTCGCTTTGCGCATTAGCCGCCGAGATCAGCGACATTGCAGGCAGCTCAAAAGTTTTTTTGGTGGGCGGGTAACAAATACCGTCTTCAGCGCAGCCTTGATATTCAACCTCAACTTGTAATGATTGAATACCGTTTTGCACTTTGCTTATAGGAATCGGCATTGAAAAGCTGTTTTCATGAATCGTAACTTCACCGAAGTATTCATCATTCTTTCGCTTGCCCTGCGGAAATGGCAAGGCGCCAACCGAAGCCCCTTGTGCGACCACTTTGATTTTTTCTTGATATAAAAAATAACCATCAGCTACGTTGAAGTAACTCATCATTTGGTTAGCTTCATCTAAGACTACGTCAATCTGAAACGCCTCATCTACCGGCAAGAACTCCGCTTGGTCTGCTTCGGCGCTTAACAGGCTACGCAACTCATCAAGTGAACCCAGCTCATCCGATGCAGTTGGTGCAGTAGCGCTCAAAGTTGAAGCCTGTGGCTCAATAGTGGTCGCTGCGACAAGGTCGCTATTGCCCGTTTGCAACACAATATCGTGCTTAATTGGCGGGTAACAAACGCCCACTGGTTCGTTACAGCCTTGACCCTGCACTTGTAAGGTTACTGTCTCACTGGTCGCAGATAACGGCAATGTTAGCTCAATCTTGCCTTCATAAGTCTCCACTTTGCCAAACAACGGATCGTCTTTGAGCTTGCCTTTTGGCCAAGCAAATTCACCCAACTTAGCAGTACCATCAGCGTTTTGCACCGCAAAGCTTAGTTTATCTTTATACATATAATAGCCATCGGCGATCGACCAGCTGGCGTGAATAGTATCTTGCGCTTGCAGCGATGCTTCAAAAGCGAAGGCTTCTTCGGCTGCCAGCAGTTCCACGTCTTCGCCTAAACCCAAGCTCAAACCTTGCGCACGAGCAGGACCCGACAACACCAGCAATGCTAGTGCAGCTGTGAATAACAACAGTATTTTGGCTTTAAGCTCGATACTCATAGCAGTGTGCTTGGCTAAATTTTGCATTATATTTGGTTGCCGTGCCGTGCTTGTCTTAAGTTAATGAGCAGATGTAGACAAATTACATGCACGCAAGTTCGCTGAATTTATTTATGTTCATCATAATAAATAGCGGTTGTACGTTAGCCGTTTTTACGGCAGCGATTAACTAATATGGTAATCTACCTAATCGACACCATAAAACATATTTCAAGCACCAGCACAACGATTAGCAAAAATAGTTAGCCATGGCCTATTTATTATTACTGTTCATTATTATACCGATTATTGAGATCTATCTGCTGATCGAAATCGGCAGCTCGATTGGCGCCCCCACCACCATCTTAATTATCATCTGCACCGCCGTGATCGGTGCAGGCTTGGTCCGTATGCAAGGGGTGTCCACATTAATGCGTGCACAATCACAAATCGCCAATGCCAAAGTACCTGCGGTTGAGGTAATGGAAGGGGCGGCATTGATCGTTGCGGGCGCGCTGCTGCTTACGCCAGGCTTCTTTACCGATGGCATTGGCTTTATATTGTTAACTCCACCGCTGCGCCGCTGGCTAATCAAAAAGTTAGCGGCACGCAACCCTGTGGTTAACCAAGCAACGCAGATGGGCGACGGTTCTATACCACCCAGCAGCAACCAAGGGCGTGGCAATGTGATTGATGTTGAGCACAAAGAAATAGACTAATCCCTAAACTTTGCCTACGCTGCAAACGACAAAAACCTAGGATTAATTCAATAAATTTGTACTTTTGTGCATAAAATCAGTTGAATTTAAGTTTTCAATCCCTATCATTAGCACTCGTTAAACGAGAGTGCTAAATCTCGTAGCGAGCACCT
>CALIFM010000016.1 GCA_938021685.1 uncultured Gammaproteobacteria bacterium
ATGGCGGACTCAATAAGCAGATTGGCTCCAAAGCATCAGAAGAACAGCCAAGCATACATAAAAATATTATGGTTGAATGTGTGGATATCAACCAGTTGTTGCAGGAGACGCTGGCAAAGCATGAGCATATTGACATAATGAAAGTTGATATCGAAGGTGCAGAGCTTAAAACTATGGAAGCTATAGAAAAAAAGCACCTTGATAAAATAAAACTGATTTACGTCGAAGCCCAGGAGGCGCCTAAGCTAAGATCTGATACGAGCAAAGTTGATAAATTCAAAACCGTCTTTAGGATTCAAAGAGGCACTTAGCTTAGCAATACGTGCTAGGGCATACTTTACAACATACTATGTTTTTGTAATTGTTGGTACAGCCGCTGAGCAGCTTTGCTGCTAAGGGTTTAAGTCAAGACCCAGTTTCCCCATTATTTTGAGTAAAATATAGGACTACCCTAAGCAAGTTGTGGGGTTTTAGGCTGCCCACTTAACTGAGCGGCTCGCCATTGAGGATGCTTCGTAGTTTCAGCGTTTTATCTAGGACTGTTGGTTTGGTTATTGCGAGGTTTTTTGCTCCAATTAGTTGTTTCATAGGGCGTGGTGGTGTATAAAATATATTTGGTGTAGATAAAACAAGCCGCTTGCTTGAACTAATATGGGCGGCTGGGTGAGGCGAACAGCTATCAACTCAATTAAAAAGATAAATAATTAATACCTAACCCCGAGGAGAAAACGATGCAAAAATCACTGTACTTGGACGCTGAAAAGTGTACTGGTTGCCTGCAATGCGAGCTAGCGTGTTCGTATGAGCATGAAGGCGTGTTTAACCCTGTAAAGTCGAGCATTAAGGTGTTTACCTTGCATGATGAAGGCCGCTTTGTGCCGTACACCTGCACCCAGTGCGATGAGGCTTGGTGTATGACTGCTTGCCCGGTTGACGCGATTAGCGTGGACAAAGAAACCGGTGCCAAGGTGGTGAGCATGACGGACTGTGTGGGTTGCAAAGTGTGCACAATTGCTTGCCCGTTTGGCACCATCAATTACAACACCAGCAATGGCAAAGTGACCAAGTGTGACTTATGCGGCGGCGACCCTGAGTGTGTGAAAGCTTGCCCGACTGAGGCGATTACCTATGTGGCAGCGGATGCTACAGGGCATTCACGGATGCGTGACTGGGCGGTGAAGACCGATGCTGGCGCACAAAACGAAGCAAGCGCTTAGAGGAGGAGGAAACATGGCTTGGACAAAACAAATTCTGCGGGTCGATTTGGCCAAAGGCAGTATAAAAAAAGAGCCCCTTAACATGGAGTGGGCGAATGACTATTTAGGGCAGCGCGGTTTGGCGACGCGTTACTATGTGGATGAAGTAGATCCCAAAGTAGGGGCGCTTGATGACGCCAATAAACTGATTTTTGCCACTGGCCCGCTGACGGGTACGTCGGCCTCGACCAGCGCGCGTTATTCAGTGGTGACCAAAGGGCCCCTGACCGATGCGATTGCCTGCTCTAACTCAGGCGGCTTTTGGGGACCTGAGCTCAAATATGCTGGGTATGACATGATTATCCTTGAGGGGAGGTCAAAAAAGCCGGTGTATTTATTTATTGAAGATGACAAGGTGGAACTGCGTGATGCGAGCCACCTCTGGGGCAAGACCGTTTGGGAAGCCGATGAGCAGCTACACGCGGACCACCAAGACCCTGACTTGCGCATTGCCGCAGTGGGGCGATCAGCTGAGAACGGTTGTTTGTATGCGGCGGTGGTGAATGATTTGCATCGCGCGGCAGGGCGTTCTGGCGTGGGCACGGTGATGGCGGGTAAAAACCTAAAAGCGATTGCAGTGCGTGGCACCAAAGGCTTGGCGGGTATTAAAGACCCGAAGCGCTTTATGGAATCAACCGCAGCCGAGAAAAAAGTGCTGGCCGAAAATGCAGTAACGGGCACAGGCTTGCCTGCTTTGGGCACGCAAGTGCTGATGAATGTGATCAACGAGATTGGTGCATTGCCAGCGCGTAATATGCAGGACGTGCAGTTTGAAGGTGCGAGCAAGATATCGGGTGAAGCGATGCTAGAGCCGCGCGAAAGCGACGGCAAGCCGAACTTGACCCGCAACGGCGGCTGCTTTGGTTGCACCATTGCCTGTGGCCGTATTTCTACTATCGACCCAACACACTTTTCAGTTAAAGACAAGCCGCAGTATCATGGAAACTCCGGCGGGCTTGAGTATGAGGCCGCTTGGGCAGTCGGCGCAGACACTTGCGTGGACGACCTAGATGCAGCGACGTATGTGAACTTCTTGTGCAATGAAGACGGCATGGACCCGATTACTTTGGGCTCAACCGTTGCAGCGGCGATGGAGTTGTTTGAGAAGGGCGCGATCACCACTAAGGACACAGGCGGCCATGAGATAAAGTTTGGCTCGGCCGAGGATTTAGTGTGGTGCACGGAGCAAATTGCGCAAGGCACGGACTTCGGTAAGGAGCTGGGCCTTGGCTCAAAGCGCTTATGCGAAAAGTACGGCCACCCTGATTTATCGATGACGGTAAAAGGGCAGGAATTCCCTGCTTATGACCCGCGCGGCATTCAGGGCATGGGCTTGGCGTATGCGACTTCAAATCGCGGTGCCTGCCACTTACGTGGCTACACAGTGGCTTCTGAAGTATTGGGCATTCCGGTCAAGACCGACCCGCTGGACACCGAGGGCAAAGCTGAGTTGGTGATTGCGTTTCAAGATGCGACGGCAGCGGTTGATTCGGCGGGCTTATGCTTGTTTACCACCTTTGCTTGGGGCATGGACAACATTGCACCGCAAGTGGATGCGGCCTGTGAGGGCGATTGGTCTATCGAACACATGCTGGAAGTGGGCGAGCGAGTTTGGAACATGGAGCGCGACTTCAACTTGAAGGCTGGTTTAACGGGTAAAGATGATACTTTGCCTAAGCGCTTGCTAAAAGACGCGGCCAAGATGGGGCCAGCTAAAGGCAAGGTGGCTGGGCTAGATGAGATGTTGCCCGAATACTACAAGCTGCGTGGTTGGACTAAAACGGGTGAGGTGACGGCCAAGACGCGTGAGCGTTTGAGCTTACCTGCTTAATGCAGCACTATAAGCTGCTGGGTTTTGTTCTCAGCAGCTGATTATTTTTGGTGCAAACTAGCTGCAAATTGCAGCTAGTTTGCTTTCAAGCTCAAAATTATTTTGCAAAGCGAACCAAGGCTAACATAACAATGAAATATATAATTATTGGTGCAGGACCCGCGGGTGTGGTGGCAGCGGAAACATTGCGCAAGTTAGATGCGCAGGCCAGCATTACGCTGATTGGTGATGAGCCCGAGCCACCGTATTCGCGTATGGCGATTCCTTATTACTTAGAAGGTAATATCAAGGAGCCCGGTTCGTATTTGCGTAAAGACGATAAGCACTTTAATGAGCTGAACATTGATGTGGTGCAGGCGCGGGTGGCAGCTTTAGATGACAAAGCTAAGAAAGTAAAGCTGGATAATGGCAAGCAGCTTGATTTCGACCGCTTGTTGATTGCTACGGGTTCGCGTCCTGTGGTGCCGCCTATTCCTGGTTTGGATAACCCTAAGGTAAGCAATTGTTGGACCTTGGAGGATTCGCGCGCGATTATTGACCAAGTGAAAAAAGGGTCGAAAGTGATTCAGATTGGTGCAGGTTTTATCGGCTGTATTATTTTGGAATCCTTGGTGAAACGCGGCGCAGATTTAACCGTGGTGGAGATGGGTGACCGTATGGTGCCGCGCATGTTGGACCAAGATTGCGGCACGATGCTGAAAGATTGGTGCGAAGAGCAAGGCGTACAAGTGTTGACCGATGCGATGGTGAAAAGCATTGAGGACGACGGCGATCGCCTGAGTGTGACTGTATCATCGGGCGATAAGATTGCGGCCGATTTTGTGATTTCGGCCACTGGTGTGCGTGCCAATATGGAGTTAACAGAGGGCACAAAGATTAAAGTAGACGAGGGCATTTTGGTGAACCGCCACTTAGAAACTAATGTGGCGGGCATTTATGCGGCGGGCGATGTGGCGCAGGGCGTGGATTTTTCTACAGGTGAATATACCGTACAAGCAATTCAGCCGACGGCCACCGAACACGGCATGATTGCTGCTAAGAATATGGTGGACGGTAACTCGACCACCCACAAAGGCAGCATGGTGATGAACGTGCTCGCGACCTTGGATTTGATTTCGGTGTCGTATGGCTTATGGGAAGGGGCTAAAGGAGGTGAAAATGCTACGTTGATTGATCGCGATAATTACCGCTATATCCGCTTGCAATTTGAGGGCGATAAGATGGTGGGGGCGAATACCTTGGGCATCACTCAAAACATCGGTGCGATTCGGGGCCTTATTCAAGCAGAGACCCCTTTGGGGGTGTGGAAAGAAAGGCTGATGGAAAACCCGCT
>CALIFM010000017.1 GCA_938021685.1 uncultured Gammaproteobacteria bacterium
TCATTGAAAAGCACCGTAAAAAACTGCTCAAAGTATGCGGCTTAGGCGCCGGTATTGAAAAAAAGGTGGTGCAGGTGTATGCCGCTGGCCGCCCTAATACAAAAAGTGATCCCGACAGTGCTTTGTATGAGGGTTTTATCGATAATACCGATCGCCGTGTGTGTAATGAACTGCTGCAAATGCCAGTAGACGAGCGCCTTGGCTGGCAACCACCCTTCCAAGACTCACGCTTGCAAGCTTTGTATCAACGTTATCTAGCACGCAACTGGCCAGAGCAACTGGACGCAGAGCAGCTTGAGATGTGGCAAACTTTTTGCCGTGCTCGCTTGCTGGATGGTGAACATGGTTGCACCTTTACGATGGATGATTATTTTGCCACTATGGAAACCTTACCTAGCTCTGATTTGATGCAAGACAACACCGAAGCCAAGCAAGCTTTGATGGCACAACTTGAACGCTGGATTGAAGAGCAATTGCCGATTGCTTAAAACTGACTATATGCCGTTAAGTTAACCAAGTCTATCGATGATGATTACAGTGGAAGCCATCAACAGTTGCTTGCCGCAAACGCAGTGCACGCGTTGCGGTTACCCCTGCTGTGAAGACTATGCCAGCGCGATCGCTGCTAGTGAAACTACGATCAATCGCTGCCCGCCGGGCGATCAAGTCACTATCACTGCTTTGGCCGAGCTTACTGAGCAAGCAGCTATGCCGCTTGAGCCAGAAGTCGGCACGTATCAGCCAAAGACTTTGGCCTTTATTGACGAAGCTATCTGCATTGGCTGTGTGCTATGCATCAAAGCTTGTCCGGTGGATGCGATTATTGGCGCCAACAAGCAAATGCATACTGTTATTGCTGAACACTGTACGGGTTGTGAGCTATGCTTACCTGTATGCCCTACTGATTGCATCGATATGCTGCCGCTGAATGGCAAGCAAATTAAGCAAGCTGCCTTGCAGCCCAGCGCATGGCCTGGTTACTCACAACGCGACATAGAGGATAGCAAGCGACGTTTTGATCAACATACAGCCAGACGTAGCCGCATTGCAGCAACCAAGAAACCTAAGCAAGCTGATGGTCAAGCAGATAACAAGGTGGATGCTATTATGGCTGCTGTGCAGCGCCGTAAAGCACAGCTTAAACAAAACAGCTAGCCTTCGGTGATTGCTAAGTTAGTTAATTGACGATGAGAAAAAAAGATATTGCCGAGTTTTTTGAGGCTCTCAAAACAAATAACCCTAAGCCCGAAACCGAGCTTAACTTTGCTAATCCGTTTGAGTTGCTGATTGCCGTTGTGCTATCTGCCCAAGCTACAGATATATCGGTCAATAAAGCCACTACAAAGTTGTTCCCTGTCGCCAACACCCCAGAAGCTATTTTTGCCTTAGGTGAAGAAGGGCTGAAAGAATATATTAAAACTATTGGTTTATTTAACAGCAAAGCCAAAAACGTAATTAAACTGTGTGAAAAGCTTATCAATGAACACAACAGCCAAGTGCCACAAACCCGTGAGGAACTAGAAGCCTTAGCTGGTGTAGGCCGTAAAACAGCCAATGTGATCTTGAACACAGCATTTGGGCAACCAACCATGGCAGTGGACACCCACATTTTTAGATTAGGCAATCGCTTAGGCTTAGCGAAAGGCAAAACGCCGCTGGCAGTGGAAAAGGGTTTACTTAAAGCGATCCCACCTGAATACCTGTATGATGCGCACCATTGGCTTATTTTGCACGGCCGTTACACTTGCTTAGCGCGAAAGCCTAAATGCCCAAGCTGCCTTGTACGCCATCTGTGCCCTTACAAACCAAAAACCGCTGAATAAGCCATTGAATAATAATTGTATAATACGGAACTAACCAGTATGTAACGCACCTAAGCTATCAACTATATAACTGAAAACACAATGCAAACAATTAGCGTTCGCCCTGCCACAAGCCATTCTTTTGCAGCAACCTTGCAGCAACACAAGCAAGCACCCTTAAAACGCGCGCAGCTAAGCGAGCTGCAAATTAATTTAGGCTACCGCTGCAACCAAGCATGCGAGCATTGTCACGTGGAAGCAGGCCCGAAGCGCACCGAAGAAATGAGCTGGTCTACTATGCAAAAAATTGTTGCATGGGCCGAGCAAGCAGGCATTAAGGCAGTTGACCTCACTGGCGGCGCACCCGAGATGAACCCCCACTTTAAGGCATTTGTTGAAGCTTTTTTAGATTTAGGTATTCAAGTCACAGCGCGCTGCAATCTGACTATATTAATGGAGCCTGGCTATGAAGACGTGGCCCAATGGTATGCCGATAACAAAGTGCGCATTGTGGCCTCTTTGCCGTGTTATACCCAAGACAACGTTGATCAGCAGCGCGGCAAAGGCGTGTTTGGCAAAAGCATCAGTGCCTTGCAACAGCTGAATGAATTGGGATATGGCACAAAACCTGCCTTGCCACTTACCTTAGTATACAACCCTGGCGGCCCCTTCTTGCCCCCTGCACAAGCCAGCCTTGAAGCAGAATATAAGCAAAAGCTTAAAGATGATTTTAGCATCGTGTTTACTAACTTACTGACCATCACCAATCTGCCAATCAAGCGCTTTGAGCATTATTTGTCGCGCACTAATCAGCTTGATGATTATATGGATTTATTAGCAGACAATTTTAATCCTGACACCACGGAAACCCTGATGTGTCGCCATCTTATTAGCGTTGATTGGCAAGGCGCTGTATACGACTGCGATTTTAATCAAATGCTAGAGATGCCTTTGGGTGGAAAACCTAAGCAATCATTATGGCAAATTGACCCCACTGCCTTACAAAACCAAGCAGTCGCGGTTGCGCCACATTGCTTTGGTTGTACTGCAGGCGCTGGCAGCAGTTGCGGCGGTGCACTTACCTAACTATAGCCAGCAGCTATGAGCTGAGCTTTAAGCGCTGAATTTTTCCTGAAGGCCCTTTGGGTAGCGCGTCACGAATACCAATATTTTTCGGTGTTTTATAATCGCCTAAGCTTTCTTTACAGAGCATTAATAGCTCTGCTTCTGTCGCTTGCATCCCTTTTCGCAAAGCGACACATGCCATAATTTCTTGCCCATAATGCTCGTCATCAACACCATATGCAGCTGCTTCTAGCACGGCTGGATGACGATATAGCACATCATCTATCTCGCGTGGTGCTACGTTCTCGCCACCCTTGATAATCAGCTCTTTGATACGACCTGTGATGAAATAAAAACCATCTTCATCGCGATAGCTTAGGTCGCCCGTGTGTAACCAACCGTCTGACTCTAAGGCTTCACGCGTAGCCTCAGGGTTTTTATAGTAACCCTGCATTACATTATCACCGCGAATCATCAGCTCACCAATCTGGCCAACTGCTGCGATGTTACCTTGTTCATCAATTACTTTAGCCTCGTTGCCAACTGCCACGCCAGGCGAACCGTACTTCATCGTCGCTGGCGGCATGGGGTTAGACAAAATCTGCGCCGCCGTTTCGCTCAAACCCATCGTTTCCACAATGCGAATGCCAAAACGCTGCTCAAACTGCTGGTGCTTAACCGGCGATAGTGCGGCAGAAGCCGAGCGCCCAAAACGTGTGCGTTCCTGAATTGCTTGGAGTGTAGCTGCATCAATATCTTTACCGTCGTGATCAATCAAGTACGAAATAATCGTCGGCACTACACTAAACCAGGTGCAAGCATAACGCTGCATATCTTGCCAAAATTGGCTCGCACTGAATTTAGCGCGCATCACTACGTGGCTGCCGCTGACCAAAGGGCCCATCACAGTCACCATTTGGGCATTAATGTGGTACAAGGGCAGCACACACATTGCAATGTCATTAGCTGTAATTTCATGTGCAAGTGCCGTATATTGCCCACCTGCCACCACATTGCCATGGGATAGCAGCACACCCTTAGGCAAGCCAGTGGTACCGGAAGTATAAATAAGCAAGGCAATGTCATTAGGCTTAATTTTGGCGAGCGCTGCATCCGGCTGTGCATCCAATTGCATTTCTAAACCGCTCGTCTCATCTGCAGCAATAAGC
>CALIFM010000018.1 GCA_938021685.1 uncultured Gammaproteobacteria bacterium
TGAGGGGATGATATGAGTTGGCAGCGAAAAATATTACGGGTGAATATGACCTCGGGCGAATGCAGTACGGAGCCGCTCAACATGGAGTGGGCGCAGCAATATATGGGCCAACGCGGCCTCGGTAGTAAATATTTGCTAGAAGAAATGGACCCTGCTGCCGACCCTTTATCGCCTGAGAATAAGCTAATTTTTGCCACGGGGCCGATGACAGGCACGATGGCTTCTACGGGTGGGCGTTATTCAGTCATTACCAAAGGTGCATTAACGGGCGCGATTGCTTGCTCTAATTCCGGCGGCAAGTTTGGTGCAGCGCTTAAAACTGCTGGCTATGACATGGCGATTATTGAAGGTGCATCGGACAAGCCGATGTACTTGCACATCGAGAATGATAAAGTGCAGTTGCGTGATGCTGGGCACTTGTGGGGCAAAACGGTGTGGGAGACCGAGGACGAGATTCATAAAGCGCACATTGGCACGCAAATGCGGGTGGCAGCCATTGGCCCATCGGGCGAAAACCTGTGCCGCTACGCTTGTGTGGTGAATGATTATCATCGTGCAGCAGGGCGTTCTGGCGTGGGTGCGGTGATGGGATCAAAAAAGCTGAAAGCAATTGCGGTGCATGGCACCGCAGGCGTGCGTACTGACGGTGACCCTAAAAAGACGATGGCGCTGTTGAATAAGATCAATGCGCGTATGGATGACCGTGGAGAATTGTCGCGCGACGGCACCATTGCGATGACCGATGTGACCAACACCTTTGGCAGCTTTCCGACGCGCAATAATCGCGACGTGCAGTTTGAGGGCGCGGATAAACTGAACGCACGTGCGATGCAAACGCCGAATGAGAATGGCCACACCAATTTGGTGAGAGGGGCGGCTTGCTTTGGTTGCACCGTGGCTTGTGGGCGTATTTGTAAGATTGACCCAACGCATTTTTCAGTTAAAGACAAGCCGCAGTATCACGGGGCTTCGGGGGGATTAGAGTATGAAACGGCGTATGCTTTAGGCTCGGCTTGCGGCGTGGATGACATGGATGCAGCGACTTATGCTGGGTTTTTGTGTAATGAATACGGCATGGACCCGATCTCGCTGGGCGGTTCGATCGCTGCGGCGATGGAGTTGTATGAAATTGGCGCGATTGACAGTAAAGTGACTAACGGCATTGAGCTTAAGTTTGGCTCGGCTGAGGCTTTGTGTCAGATCACCGAAGCGACAGCACGAAACGAAGGTTTTGGCGCGGATGTGGCGATGGGGTCTAAATTGCTGACGGAAAAATATGGTCACCCTGATTTATCGATGTCGGTGAAGGGCCAAGAGTTTGCTGCCTATGATGGGCGCAGTATGCAGGGTATGGGCTTGGCTTATGCCACCAGCAACCGCGGGGCGTGCCATTTGCGGGCTGACCCGTACGGCCATGACTTTGAAACGACAGAGATTAAAGGCAAGGCCGATATTGTGCGCTTTTCGCAAGACCAAGTGGCGTCGATTGACTCAACGGGCTTGTGCATTTTTCCGGGTGGGGCAGGCTGGAGCATTGACGATTATTGTGAGCTGATTGATGTGAATTGCGAAGGCGATTGGAATGTTGATCGCTTTAACGAAACGGGCGAACGTATTTGGAATATTGAGCGGATATTTAATTTGCGTGCTGGTTTAAGTAAGGCGGATGACACCTTACCCAAGCGCATCTTGAGCGAACCTGCACCGTCGGGTGTGGGCAAAGGTTTGGTGTGCAAGCTGGATGAGATGTTGCCTGAGTATTATGAGCTACGTGGTTGGAGCAAAACCGGCGAGCCGAGCGAAAAGACCAAGCAGCGTTTGGGTATTGCTTGAGTTTATTCTAAGATGTTAAAGCTGGCTGTGCACGAGCTCGAGCTACCTATAATATAAGCTGGGCAAAACATTGAATATCAAGCTTAAGATGTTGGGTGGCTTACGCCAATATTTGCCTGTGGCAGGTGACTTTGATCGTTGTGATCTTGATGTGGCAGAAGGCAGCAGCGTACAAGGAGCTATTGATACAGTAGCCTTGCCGGTTGGCAAACTCTTTTTTGTGATGCTAAACGGCACCAAATTGCACCCACAGGAGTACGATTCGACCTTGTTAAGTGAAGGTGATGACTTTGTGCTGTTCCCGCCTGTTAAAGGAGGCTAGTTGTACGGCTTAATTGCTGTATTAAAAGCTATATGCATCGCTTTAGTTACGACACGCGCTATCCCGCTATTTCCGACCTCAAAGCGCGGGCAAAAAAGCGCATCCCCAATTTTTCTTTTGATTATGTGGACGGTGGGATTGATCAAGAGCATGGTAAGGCGCGTAATCGTAATGCTTGGCATGAGATTGATTTGATTCCGCGCTATTTATGCGATGTTTCGAATGCTGATTTAAGCACGCGCATTTTTGATAAGGATTACGCATTACCGTTTGGGGTGCCGCCGATTGGCCTTGGTAACATGATGTGGCCCGGCGCTGAAATGGCGCTGGCGACGGCGGCGCAAAAAGCGAATATGCCTTACATCTTAAGCACCTTTAGCACCACGCCCCTTGAGGAGATTGCGGCGGCGGCGCCCGATGTGGCCTGGTTTCAGCTGTATGTGCCGAAAAAAGTAGAAGTGATGAAAGACTTGCTGGCCAAGGTGAAGGCGGCGGGCTTTAATGCGTTGGTGGTGACGCTGGACATCCCTGTGGGTGCAAAGCGTAATCGTGAGCTTAAAAATGGCTTGAAATTGCCGTTTTCGTTTACGCCGAAGATTATCTGGCAGTGCGCCACGCACCCAACTTGGGCATTGAGCACCTTAAAGCATGGACAGCCTGATTTTGTGAATGTGCTGGAATATAAAGAAGGTCCGAATGAGGGCTTGGCGCAGTTTATTACCAATTTTAATATGCATGGGGTGACCCGTGAACGTATTGAGTTGATTCGTCAGGTATGGGATGGGCCTTTGGTGCTAAAGGGGGTGCAGCATGAGCCTGATATACAAGCAGCGCTGGAGATTGGTATTGATGGGGTGATTGTTTCTAACCATGGTGGGCGGCAATTAGATGCCGCGCCGACTTCGGTGCAAAGCTTGCAAGATTTGGCTAGCTATGCCGACAAAGGTATGACGATGATGGTGGACAGTGGCATTCGCACCGGCACGGACGTGGTGCGGGCTAAGGCATTGGGCGCGCAAATGGCGTTTTCAGGCCGCAGCTTTTTTTGGGGGATGGGGGCGCTGGGTTTGGCCGGGGCCGAGCAGGTGGTTGGGATTTATCAGGATGAGATTGATCGTACCTTGAAGCAGGTGGGGTGTGCCTCGTTTAGGGAGATGGATGGGGGGTGGTTGGCATAAACCCTAGGCTTTGTACAGTCTTGATTGATGGGAGAGTGGTAAGTGCAGGTGGAAGTTTTATGTCTTGCGCTTATTGATTGTAAACAAAGTTTCGATGAAAAATGATGCAAGAGCAGAAACACGAGGCTTCAGCCTGCCACTTAGAAGCTAACTGCTTTACTGGGCAGAGCTATTCGGGCTTTTCCAACAAATTGTTGTCACTCTCTTTAATTAGCAATTTAAAACCGATACCCTTGGCAAGGGTTGAAGTGTGTGCATGGGTTTAGAAAAAAGCAATGCAGAAACAAGAACAAGATGAGCAGTTAAAGCAAAGGTATGCAGGCTTTTGGATAAGGTCGTTGGCCGCTGTTATAGATATCGCCATTTTGTTTTGTATATGGCTTATGCCTCGCATAATACTGTTCGGTGATGCATGGCCAGTACACTTTAGATCTACACCTTCGGATGATTGGAGCAATGGATGGCTTTGGTGGGATGCGTCGCTCATAATGGCTGCACCTTTTATAGCGGTGGTTTGGTTTTGGCTGCGTTTTGGGGCCACGCCCGGGAAAATGGTGCTCAGACTAAAAGTGGTGGATGCAGACACAGGTGAAAAACTGCGCCCCGGACAAGTGATTATTCGATGTGTTGGGTATGTAATTTCTTTCCTTGTGACTGGGATTGGCGTTTTGTCGATTTTGTTTGCTAAGCGCAAGCAAGGGTGGCATGACCAAATGGCCGATACGGTGGTGGTAAAAAGCAATTCAGGTTTGATGACCAATTTCAGAGGAAAAACCAAAGACGCCCCAACTAGCAAACCACTTGTTCAGCGTTAAGTTGAGTGTGGAGTAAGAAGAGCCTAGTCTTTAGCCCTTGATCTGGTGGGTTTTTATGCCTCAGAAGTAATTCGAGCTTGGCTTGTCACTTAAAATAAGTGGTAAATGATTTGCGCTTGTCAGCTGAGAGTATCAGCCAAAATTTTGTAATTTTAAGTAGTTTGTTCTGCAGATGGCGGTCTTAAACTGGTTTAATACTTATTGCGCATAGACGGAAAAGCGCATGGGGAAGTACGATTTCTGGTATATCATAAATAATTAATAGACGAATATAATGGTAACTAGAAACGTAATTAGCATTGCAGGCAGTTCGAATGGCCGAGAACATGTAAAAAAACAAATAACGCTAACGGCGGCTGTGATGGCATGGTTTGCTGCAGCTATAGTGGCGTTGGTGCTTGTTATGGCACCTGTTAAAAGCGCTGAATCTAAAACTTTTGACGTCGTCCTGATGTCTGGGCAGTCGAATATGTCGGGGTCAGGCCTTTGGGCTGATCTCACATATGAACAGAAAAACCATCCTGCTCGGAGCGAGGAGTCGGTGATGCTAAGTTGGAAGCCTCCTGTTCATAACCCACTTATTACCGATGTCATATTTGAGCCGTTCAACTACTTAGGCCCTAGAGGCTTGGTTAACTCTAAGTTTGGCCCTGAGATTACGATGGGTCAAACACTTTTTGATTGTGGCTATACCGATCTTGCCATTATTAAATGGACAAAGGGTGCAACCACGATTGATCAGTGGCAGCCTGATAACGCCGAGTATGATTACCACGATAGTTTTCTTAGTGCAGTGAGAACAGGTTTAGATGCGATTGTTGCCGCGGGTCATGACTTTAGAATTCTTGGTTTTGCTTGGCTTCAAGGAGAGGGGGGGTGGTCAAAACCTTCTGAGGATTACCTGCTTGGGCTTAAAGGGATGATCGGTAACTATATCGACGAGCTTGAGGCTGACTATTCGGGGCATTTTTTAGGTATGAATACCGTTCTCATTGAGCCAGGCACGCGGCAAAGGACTAATAACCCTGATAACAATACAGATAATGTTCTGGCTGCTCTTAACAGCTATAGTGCCACCTATCCCAATGTGCAGGTCGTTGGAACAAGGGATCTCGATGGCACGCACTATGGCGATGACATCCACTTCAACGCCCTAGGCCAACTTGAAATTGGTGAGCGGGTAGCGACTGCTTTGCAGCAGTTTATTGGTAATAAATCACCTGATTTGAAGCCCGACTGCATGCCAGAGCCTAGGGTTTTTGATGTGGTGCTTATGTCGGGGCAGTCGAACATGCTGGGGTTTGGTGTTTGGGATGATATTCCAGATTTGCAAAGCGCTCACTATACTAATTACTCTGATAATGTGTTGTACAGTGCGAATAAAACCTTACCAAGCCTGCCAGTGCTTGACCCGCTGCATAATTTAAGACCTAGGATTACAGGTGGCGGCGGGCTTTGGTTTGGGCCTGAGATTGCGGCAGGGCGAAAGCTGCATGATTGCGGCTATAAAGACTTGGCTTTTGTTAAAGTTGCACAGGGTGGAACCCAAATTCAGCAATGGCAGAAAGGTGCACTAGATGGTTATTACACTCTTTTTCTCGAGAAGACGCTAGCGAGTTTGAGTGAGATTGTCGATGCAGGTCATGATTTTAGGATCCTTGGTTTTGTTTGGCTTCAAGGAGAAGGCAACCGTAATCTTAACCCCAATACGTATAAGATGTACCTTGAAACGATGATCAGTGATTACATCACTGATTTGGGGCTTGCTTATCCGGGCAAGGATTTCTCAGAGCTTAATACTGTTCTTGTGGAGCCTGGGCGCATTCAAGAATCTGATAATCCTAATGCTCCTAGCCCTGATATGAACACAAACAATGTGATTACTGCTTTAAATAATTACAGCGATATTTACCCTAATACTGAAGTCGTTGAAACAAATGATTTAACAGGATACTACGACTTTATCCACTTCAACGCTGGTAGCCAACTTAAGATTGGGCGTCGGATTGCGTATGCCTTGCAAGGCCTAGAAGGAAGTGATGCACCAATCCCAGGGCCAGATTGTGAGTTAAAGGTGTTCAATGTGGTGCTTATGTCTGGGCAGGCGAATATGACAGGGTTTGGCATTTGGGATGACGTTCTACTCAGTCCGCACCCGGCAGATACGTCAGATAAAGTGATCTACAAAAATGCTCTCAAAACGTATAGCGATGAAGTGTTTGGGCCGTTCAATAACTTGGGGCCTTATCAATGGATTCAAGAGAACAATGAGCAGTGGTTTGGACCAGAAATAGGGCTTGGCCGAAATTTAGCTGATGCTGGCTATGGAAACATTGCGTTGATTAAGCGGTCAGCTTCTGGAG
>CALIFM010000019.1 GCA_938021685.1 uncultured Gammaproteobacteria bacterium
CGAGCAGGGGGCACAATATCAAAGCACCCAGCGTCCGAATGTACCAATGGGCGGCGTTGACCCGATGAGGCAATTGGGCAACCAGCCCTCCGATCAACTTGAGGCGGACGCACTTGCAAGACAAGAGGGGTTCGATGCCGATGATATTCCACCCTTAGGCTATGCCATCGCCCAACTTAAGGGGGTGTATATTTTAGCCGAATCGGCCGATGGGTTGATTGTAGTGGACATGCACGCTGCGCATGAACGTATTAATTATGAGCGAATGAAAACGCAGCTGGCCAGCAGTAACCTTGCAGCACAACCTTTATTGGTGCCGGTGCAAATCACGCTTAGCCCAAGTGAGGTGATTAGTGCGCAGCAGCATTTGGCTGAACTGCAGAAATTGGGCTTTGAGGCCGAATTTTTAACGGATGATGCTTTGGTATTACGGCAAGTACCGGACATATTAAGCAAGCTGGATTTACCCAGCCTTATTCATGATGTGTTGGCTGATTTAGACGAACTAGGGAGCAGTGACCGCATTGAACAAACGATACATGAAATTTTGGCCACTCGCGCTTGTCACGGATCAGTACGAGCGAATCGCCAATTAAGTTTACCGGAAATGAATGCTTTGCTGCGTGACATGGAAACCTCAGAACGGGCTGGCCAATGTAATCATGGCCGACCTACTTGGGTGTCGGTGAGTATGCCCGACCTTGATAAGTGGTTTCTGCGCGGACATTGACCACTAGGACTCATGGTCTACCGGTGGTGTTTATTGCTGGTAGCACCGCCACTGGAAAGACCCGTTTGGCGACGCAGCTGAGCGAGCATTATGAGGTGGACTTGATAAATGTAGACGCTGCGCAGGTCTATCGCGAAATGGATGTCGGCACTGCTAAATTGACTAAAGCCGAGCAGAAGCAGTTTCCACACCAACTGATTGACATTCGAGACCCGAAGGATAGCTATGATGCGGCGCAATTTAGGCAAGATGCGCTAAAGGCCATCGATGCTTCCCATAAAAGTGGGCGCATTCCAGTGTTAGTTGGCGGCAGCTTGTTTTATTTTGCAGCATTAGAAAATGGTGTGTCTAATTTGCCTGCTGCTGATCCTGCGCTGCGAGCGCAGCTCGATGCTGAAGGCGAGCGGTTAGGCTGGGCAGCCTTGCACCAAAGATTGGCAAGTATAGATCCTGTGCTAGGCAAGCGTATTGATTGCCATGATCAGCAGCGTATACAGCGAGCTTTAGAAATTCATGCCCTAACCAAAGCAGTGCCCAGTGAGGTAATGAAGCAGGCTAAGCCGCAACCACTTGACTTGCCACTGTTTAAATTTAACTTGGTGCATCCTGATCGTAAAGCTTTGCATCAAACTATCGCTGTACGCTTTAAGCAAATGTTGCAAGACGGTTTGGTGGATGAAGTAAAGGCTTTGCGCGCACGGGGAGATTTATCCCTTGAGTTGCCATCAATGCGTTGCGTGGGTTATCGCCAGGTGTGGCAGCACTTAGATGGTGAGCACGATGAGCAGACTATGATTGACAAAAGCACCGCAGCGACACGGCAGTTGGCCAAGCGTCAGCTAACGTGGTTGCGCAACCAGCGTGGGCAGATTTGGCTTTGTTCTAAAAGCCAAAATAATGTAGATTTCATGGCCAGATTTTTTGACGAAACTAAGCTTTAACTCAATGAGATCAAAACTCATATCAATCAGCAAAGTGGTTACTAAAACCGTAGTGGTAGCATGCCTAGTTGGCAGCACAGCTTGGGCAAATGTTGCTTGGGCGAATCTCAACTGCCGGGATGCGAAAATTCGCGAAGGCATGGATTTGATGCTGAACTTACAGACGCAAGAAGCAGTGGCTGCTTTTAGGCAGCTTGAGCAAAATGACCCTAGCTTTACTGCGGCGGACTTCTATGTTGGCGTGGCGCAGTGGACGCAGGCCTATCACAGTGAGGATAAGGCTGGTCGTGACGCAGGCGTGAGTGCCTTGAACGCCAGTGTGAAAAAACTTAAAAAGCAATATGCTGCTAACCCCAATAATGAAAATAAGCTGTTGCTGACGCTGGCTCAAGCGCATACTGCACGCATTAAATTGCTGGAGGGGCAGCTGATGTCGGCGATGAAAATGGCACGCAACGCGCAAGAACAAGCGATCACTTTATCTTCGGTGTTTCCAGAGGATGCGGATCTTAAGTTTATTTTGGGCATTTACCAGTTTTACAGCGCTAGCATTCCAGCGAATATGGCGTGGGTGAGCAAGTTATTTGCTCAGAAAGGCGATGCTAATTTAGGCCGAAAATGGATTGAGCAAGCAGCGATGCAATCAACAGTGTTTTCCCCAGATGCCGCACGCGTGCTGTTGCAAGAGATAAACTGGAGCACCCCAGAGGTGTGTCGCTATGCGGGCATTGCTGATCAGTTGGTTCGCACGGCGCCGCGCAATGGGCAAATTGCTTTAAATCAACAAGGCGTATTACTTTATTGCGGTTATCCCGAGCGAGCAATTGAGCAGGCCGATCAATTTGTGGCTAGTGGTGCGCCGATCAGCTCAAGCACCCGTGAGGGCTTGTTTGATCTGCGCTTACGCAGCTTAAGCCAAATGGGCAATGTAACTGCCTTACAGCAAATGCAGGATAGCCAAAGCGACAGCGGCAATCAGATTTTATATGCGCTGGCTGAAGCCTATGATATGCAGCAGCCAACTGACCGTGCCAAAGCGCAAAATGCTTATCAGCAGGTGCTGAGTGCAG
>CALIFM010000020.1 GCA_938021685.1 uncultured Gammaproteobacteria bacterium
GGCACCCCTGCGCTGGGATTGATCAAAGGGCAGGTCAAGCGTTTTCCTGCTAACATGACTGATGATGATCATGCCCTGAAAATCCCTCAAATGGGTTGGAACCAAGTTTGGCAATCTGCTAAGCACCCTTTGTGGCAAGGTATTGAGGACGGTGCACGGTTTTATTTTGCTAATAGTTATTATGGCCGTTGTGACGATGCGAGTAACGAAGCAGGAACTGGGCATTATGGTGTGGATTTTTGCGCCGCAGTAATGCAAGACAATTTATTTGCGGTGCAATTTCACCCTGAAAAAAGCCAAACAGCAGGCCTGCAACTACTGCGTAACTTTGTTCAATGGCAACCAGAGAAGAATGCTTGATCTAAATTTGACCGACTTATTATGTTACTGATTCCAGCGATTGATTTAATTAACGGTGAATGCGTCCGCCTGCGGCAAGGTGATTATAATGATTCAACTGTGTTTTCGTCTGATCCGCTGGCGGTGGCCGCGCGTTGGGTCAATGAAGGCGCGCGTCGGCTGCATATTGTGGATCTAGACGGTGCCAAGGCAGGTGCCCCCATCAATGCGCAGATTGTTAAGCAAATTTGTGCACAATTTCCGGATTTGCCCGTACAAATTGGCGGCGGTATTCGTAACCGTGAAACGGTGGAAGCGTATTTAGATGCTGGGGTTAGCTATGTGATTATCGGCACCAAGGCGGTGCAAGAGCCTGAGTTTATCAAGCAATTATGCCAAGAGTTCGGCGGCAAGCACGTCATTGTGGGCTTAGATGCTAAAGGTGACCAAGTGGCGACCGAAGGTTGGTTGCAAGAGTCGGGCCTTGATTTGATTGAGCTTGCTAAGCGATTTGTGAATGATGGCATTAGCTCAATCATTTACACCGATATTGCTCGTGATGGCATGCTTCAAGGCGCCAATGCCAGCAATACCCATCGTTTGGCGAGTGCTGTACCGATTCCTGTTATTGCCGCTGGTGGTGTGCATCAGTTAAGTGATTTGGAACAATTAGCAGTGGCGACCGAAGGTCGCTTAGCGGGGGCAATTACGGGGCGAGCGATTTATGAAGGTACGCTGGACTTTGCTGCTGGTCAGTCTTTGCTGGATGCTTTTACGAATGTCAAGAACGCTGAGGAACAAGACTAATGGGTTTGGCGCGCCGTATAATTCCTTGCTTAGATGTCGACGCGGGTCGCGTAGTCAAGGGTGTGCAGTTTGTTGATATTCGTGATGCGGGCGACCCTGTGGAGGTGGCTAAACGTTATGACGAGCAAGGCGCAGATGAAATTACCTTTTTGGATATCACTGCAAGCTCGGACGATCGTGCCACCATGGTGGGTACGGTGCGGCAAGTGGCCAGCGAAGTCTTTATTCCGCTAACAGTAGGTGGTGGCATTCGTGAGCTGGACGATATTCATCGTATGTTGCATGCGGGGGCTGATAAGATTGGTATCAATACCACAGCGGTTTTTAAGCCAGAGTTCGTTAGCGAGGCCAGTCAACATTTTGGCAATCAATGCATTGTGGTCTCGATTGATGCCAAAACGGTATCTGCCACCGATGAAGTGCCGCGCTGGGAGATTTTTACTCACGGTGGGCGTAAGCCTACGGGGCTTGATGCAGTTGACTGGGCAAAAAAAATGCAGGATAACGGCGCGGGGGAAATCTTATTGACTAGTATGGACAAAGACGGCACTCAAAGTGGGTTTAATTTGGCGTTAACTCGTGCAATTGTTGACGCGGTGAGTATTCCAGTGATTGCCTCTGGTGGGGTGGGCAACTTAGACCATCTAGTGGACGGCGTAAAAATTGGCGGGGCAGATGCAGTATTGGCTGCAAGCATTTTTCACTTTGGTCAGCATACTGTAGGTGAAGCGAAGCGTCACATGCAGGCGGCGGGTATAGAGGTGCGTTTATAATGATAGATGCTAAAGAGCTGAATGTAGAGGGCAGTGCAATGAAAGACAAAGCTTGGCTCGAACAAATTAAATGGACAGCCGATGGTCTTGTGCCTGCTATTGCGCAAGAAACACATAGCGGCCAAGTGCTGATGATGGCCTGGATGAATCGCGAAGCTTTGGCTCTCACTGTACAAGAGCAACGCGCTATTTACTATTCGCGTTCACGCAAAAAATTATGGCGTAAAGGTGAGGAATCAGGACATGTGCAGCACTTAAAAGACCTACGTCTTGATTGCGATAATGATGTGATATTGTTACAGGTAGAGCAAGTGGGCGGCATCGCTTGTCACACAGGACGGCATCATTGCTTTTATCAGCAATTTGATAAAGGTGAATGGCACGCAGTAGAGCCGGTGCTTAAAAGCAGCGAGCAAATTTATGGTAAAGCTCACTCAAAAGACGATTAATCAGCATGAACGATAAAGATATCTTATCCAGTTTAGATGTAGTGATCGAGCAGCGAAAAAATGCATCGCCTGATCAGTCTTATGTGGCCAGCTTGTTTGATAAAGGCCTTGAAGAGATACAAAAAAAAGTAGGTGAAGAGGCCATTGAAGCCATACTAGCAGCGGAAAAAAGTGATGATAAAGCACTTATTTCTGAGGTTGCGGACTTGTGGTTTCATAGTTTGGTCTTACTTTCTAGCCGTAAGCTGCTTTCTTCGGCGGTGTTAGATGAGCTAGAACGACGTTTTGGTTTGTCAGGCATTGACGAAAAAGCCGCTCGTAAAGAACTTTGAGGTCAACTTTAATAAAATTGGCTTTTGGGAGGTTTCTTTAAAAATTGCATTATTTTAGGCGAATGTTTTTGCTAGATTGTGAGAAAATACACGCCGCGTTACAATGCACTAGTTAATTATTCATTAGAGGGTATATCATGGGTTTAGGTGGAATTAGCATCTGGCAGTTAGTCATTATTTTGGTGATCGTAGTTTTAATTTTTGGCACTAAGAAGCTAAAAAATATGGGCGGTGATATTGGCGGTGCAGTAAAAAACTTCAAGTCTGCTGTTAAGGAAGAAAAAGACGGCGTAGAAGATGAAGCAGGCGAGGTGGCTGATGACGCACAAGATGCGGTTGAAGACTTGGCCGATGACGCTGAAGAAAAGGCTGCAGCAACGAAAGAAAAAGTTGCTAAGAAGAAAGTAGCAAAAAAGAAAACCACTAAAAAGAAGGCTGCTTCTAAAAAGGCTTAAGCTTAATTAGAGGCAAAACTTGAAACCATGTTGCGTGCTTAGTAACTCATTACTAAGGCGCGCTACCATGGCCTGCAAATAAATTAAGGCGTAGAGCATAAGACGTGTTTACTGATATCGGCTTTTGGGAAATGGCGGTCATTGGCGTAATGGCTTTGATCGTGCTAGGCCCTGAACGCTTACCAGGCGCTGCGCGCTCGGTCGGGCAATGGGTGGGTAAGGCGCGACGTATGATGACCGAAATGAAGCGTGATATCAAAGCTGAATTGGACACTTCGGAGCTTGATGCCTTAAAAGATATTCGCGATGACCTTAAAGACGCGGGTAAATCTATTAAATCACAGGTGGCTGCAGCAGATAGCCACCTTAGAAGCACTGTTAAAGACGACTCTGATGTTGACGATGCCATAGACGAGGCCATAGACGAGACTTTAGATGATGAAGCGCCTAAGCCTGCGCTCCAAAAAGCAACAGCGCGTAAGAAGCCAGCAACTAAAAAGAAGACAACTAAAAAGAAAGTAGCGAAGAAAGCGACTAAGAAGAAGGTCGCTAAAAAATCGCCTTCTAAAGCTTCTAGTAAAACAAGCTAACGTTTGGGCAAATTGCAATATTCAATAAAATGGTACTGAATACCGAAGAAGGTTCTTTAATGTCGCACTTGCTAGAGTTGCGTGATCGTATACTGCGTATTGTGGGAGTGATTTTTATCATCTTTATTCCATGCGCAATTTTTGCTGGGGACCTGTACGAGGTATTAGCTAAGCCCTTGATCAATTCGTTGCCGCAAGGCACTTCTATGATAGCCACCGAGCCGCATGCGCCGTTTTTCGTGCCGTTTAAGTTCGCTATCGCAGTGGCCTTTGCCATTTCCGTTCCGCACACTTTGTATCAGATCTGGGCTTTTGTCGCGCCGGGCTTATACAAACACGAAAAGCGCATTGCCTGGCCGATGGTGGTGTCCAGCACTTTACTATTTTATTTGGGTATTTTATTTGCCTATTTTGTAGTGTTTCCATTGGTGTTTGGTTTTTTTGCAGGTATCGAAATAGAAGATGTGTCGATGATGACAGACATTGGTTCCTATTTAAGCTTTGTGCTGAAGTTGTTTTTTGCTTTTGGTATTGCTTTTGAAGTTCCCGTAGCCACGGTGTTGATGGTCAAGATGGGTGCGACTACGCCTGAAAAGCTGGCTGAAAAACGGCCTTACATTATCATTGCTGCGTTCATAATGGGCATGCTGTTAACCCCGCCTGACATCATATCGCAAACCTTATTAGCTATCCCTGTATGGTTATTATTTGAATTGGGGTTATTAGCTTCTAAATACTGGAAGCCTAAGGGCAAAGAAGAATCAGATTCGTTAGAAGAAGATGACTTTGATGCGGATGAGGAAATGGCTAAAGCTGAAAAGCAAATCTCATCTTTAGATTCAAAATCTGATCCCAGCCCATAATTTCTAAATTCAACCCTTGACTAGGGTTTTGCAAATCTATCTAGTAATTTGAGTACCTCGTGCTGAACTAAATCAGCAAGCTTAAGTCTGATCGTTGCATGAAAATGCAATATAACTTGAGTAAGAGTCGATGTGTTTCACTGATTATGTGGGCGCTGATCGCAATGGGTTTGGTGGCGCACAGCGCGCAAGCACAGTCACTGCGCAACCAACTTACTGACAATCCCTCTCCCTATTTGGCGTTACATGGACAAGACCCTGTGGCATGGCAGCCGTGGGGTGAAGCAGCCTTGCAGATGTCGCGTGAACAGAACAAGCCCTTATTTATTTCCAGTGGATATTTCTCTTGCCACTGGTGTCACGTAATGCAAGCTGAAAGCTATCAAAATGAGGCGGTGGCGCAGTTATTAAACGATTTTTTTATCCCAGTTAAACTTGACCGTGAGTTGGAGCCTGCGCTGGATAAGCGTTTAATGGATTACGCACAAGCAACTTTGGGCCATGGTGGCTGGCCGCTTAATGTGTTTTTATCTCCCGAAGGCCTGCCCCTACATGCTGTGCTTTATCAGCCGCAAGAATTTTTCCAAGGCATCTTATTGCGCCTTGTTGAGGCTTGGACAGAGCAAAGTGAACGTATCCGGCAAATGGCGATTAACGAACAAAGTGCGGTTAGCTTTGCCGATGCCCCACCGCGTTTAGATCGCAGCGAAGTTAAAGCTCTGATTGAAACAACGATGCAGCATATTATGGGCCAAGGTGACAGTTTGCAAGGTGGTTTTGGCGATTCAAATAAATTTCCATCTGTGCCGCAGCTATCCTTCTTGCTAGAGCAGCAGCTTGAATATAGCGATCAAGTCGATAATTTTTTGCGCACCACTTTAGATGCAATGGCACACCATGGCTTGATGGACCACCTAAGTGGCGGCTTCTATCGTTATACGGTTGACCCATCATTTGCCACACCGCATTTTGAAAAAATGCTGTATGACAATGCGAATCTAGCGCGGCTTTACTTGCATGCGGGCAAAGCATTAAATGCCCCGCAATACACTGCTATCGCGCGGCGTACTTTAGATTTCATGCGTAGTGAAATGAGAGGGAAGAATGGAGCCTTGGTGGCGGCATTTTCAGCCGTGGATGCGGATGATGAGGAAGGTGGCTATTATCTTTGGACTCAGCAGCAGTTAGCGGTAGCCTTGAATGAGCGGGAGCTTGCGGTATTTAATGCTGCATGGAATATGGAACGCCCAAATGAGCTGCGTGCGGGGAATCATATTCGTAGTGCGCGTCCATCTGGTGAAGTGGCTAAGCAGCTGGGTTTGAGCGATGCGCAGGTTGGTGAGCATTTGCGGTCGGCCCAAGCCAAGTTATTGCAAGCTCGAAAACAACGTGTTTTACCGACTGATGACAAATATTTGGGCAGCTGGAATGGTCTCGCTTTGACAGCATTTGCTGATGCTGCTCGTTTGTTGGGTGACGACGAATACCGCCAACAAGCCATGCAAATTAAGCAATTTATTACTACCAAGCTATGGAATGGAAAAAACTTAGTGCGCGCAATTGCCAAAGGCCAACAGGTCGGCAGTGCGTCGATTGAGGACTATGCTTATGTTGGCCAAGGCTTGTTAACTTATGCTCAGTTGAGCGGAAAAAAAAGTGATTATCAGTTAGCCAAGGCGGTGTTAGAACAGGGCTGGCAGCGTTTTAACCGCGGCAATGCGTGGAGCTATGCTGATAATTCTTTACTGCCTGAATTAGATGGCATAGAAGTGATGTTAGAGAGCGCCAGCGCCTCACCAGCAGCGGTGATTATTGACAGCTCATTACGACTGTCAAAGCTTCAACCAAGCTTAGACCCTAAGCAACAGTTACGTAACAAGGCCTTATCTGCACTCAATCGTGCGCAGGCGGAGATCATGCAAGGGCCATTTTGGTTTGTCAGCCAAGTGAGTGCCATGCGCAGTGAGGTGCTGGGAAAATAATCTGTCGATCATAGCTGGCCGATCAATAAACCCAATAAGAGCTTTGATTAAATACGGCAATCGGGCTTGAGTTAAGCAGCGCATCGGTTAGACTAGCGCCATCTAACCTAGATTGCTGCTATGCGTACATCCAACTACTTTCTCGCTACCCTTAAAGAAACCCCTGCTGATGCCGAGGTGGCTAGCCATCAATTAATGCTGCGGGCAGGCATGATTCGTCGTGTGGCAGCTGGCATCTACACTTGGTTGCCGCTGGGCTTGCGGGTCATGCGCAAAGTGGAAGACATTGTGCGCGACGAGATGGATAAAAGCGGTGCGATGGAAATGACGATGCCGGTGGTGCAGCCTGCTGAGCTTTGGGAAGAGTCGGGCCGATGGGAGCAATATGGCCCAGAACTATGCCGTTTGAATGACCGTCATCAACGGGCATTTTGCTTGGGGCCAACCCATGAAGAAATTATTACCACGCTGGCGCGCAATGAGATTCGTAGCTACCGTGATTTGCCCGTCAATTTATATCAAATCCAAACTAAGTTTCGTGATGAAGTACGGCCGCGCTTTGGGGTAATGCGTAGCCGCGAATTTGTGATGAAAGATGCATATTCCTTTCATGTAGGGCGGGAATCGTTTCAAGAGACTTATGGCAAAATGTACGATGCGTACAGCAATGTATTTACTCGCTTAGGCTTGAAATTTCGTGCAGTAGAAGCAGACTCGGGAAGCATTGGTGGTGACAAGTCGCACGAGTTTCATGTGCTGGCTGATTCAGGTGAAGATGCGATTGCCTTTTCCACTGAATCAGATTTTGCGGCTAATGTGGAGTTGGCAGCTGCCGTGCCTAGTATCAGTGAGCGCGCGGCGCCCACTGAAGAAATGAGCTTGGTGGATACACCTGATACTAAAACTATTGCTGCTTTGGTGGAAAAGTATGACATGCCTATCGAGAAAACTATCAAGACTCTAATTGTAAAAGCGTCAGATGAAGTCGATGCTGAGCTAATAGCCTTGTTGGTACGTGGTGATCGTGACTTAAATCCTATCAAGGCGCAAAATCGTCCTGAAGTGGCGAGCCCATTGTGTTTTGCAGAAGAAGAAGAAATTCGTACTGCCATCGGCGCCGGGCCAGGGTCATTAGGTGTGGTAAACATGCCTTTACCGATTATTGCCGACCAAGAAGTGGCTTTAATGAGTGACTTTGGTGCAGGCGCGAATATCGAAGCAAAGCACTATTTTGGCATTAACTGGGGTCGCGATGCAGATGAGCCCACAGTGGCTGATTTGCGCAACGTGGTGCAAGGCGATGCCAGCCCTTGTGGTAAAGGAGTGTTGGAGATAAAGCGCGGCATTGAAGTTGGTCATATTTTCCAGCTAGGAACGAA
Organism: uncultured Gammaproteobacteria bacterium; assembly: GCA_938021685.1. Lineage (GTDB taxonomy): Bacteria > Pseudomonadota > Gammaproteobacteria > Arenicellales > Poriferihabitantaceae > JAAELZ01. The sequence continues at coordinate 7,970 of CALIFM010000020.1, forward strand.
ATACACTGAGGCGATGAATGCCACGGTGTTGGATGAAACGGGCCGAGCACAAGCGATGGAAATGGGCTGCTACGGTATTGGCATTACCCGAGTGGTGGCTGCGGCGATTGAGCAATATCATGATGAACGCGGCATTATTTGGCCCGAAGCGCTCGCGCCGTTTGCAGTGGCGATTGTAGCGATTGGTTATAAAAAATCAGAGGCGGTGCGTAACGCGGTGCAAGATTTGTATCAGCAACTAGGTGATGCTGGTATTGAAGTGCTGTTGGATGACCGCAATGAGCGTCCTGGGGTGATGTTTGCTGACATGGAGCTAATCGGTATCCCTCATCGCTTAGTGGTGGGTGATCGCGCATTGGAAAAAGGAGCAGTAGAATACAAGCAACGTGCGGGCGGTGATAATGAAGAGTGGCCGCTAGATAGTGTATTAGAAAAGTTGCAAGCTAAGCTTAATTGAGGTTTCTTATTGAATACTTGGCGAGTTAATACTTAAGAATGTCACAAACGTTGGTGCGCGATTGGTTTGGGCAAGAATTTAAAAGCTTGCACCCTTTGTTGCAAGAACTGCATATT
>CALIFM010000021.1 GCA_938021685.1 uncultured Gammaproteobacteria bacterium
AAGCAATAAAAAACCGTTTTTATCGTCACGCCCCGTCACCTTAGGTGCACGCACGCCGAGTTGTAGTAGATGCGTGGCTAATTGGGCAAAATCACCTACGGGGCGTTCAGGCGGTGGGGCATCCATGAGTAAGGTACTACTGTCTGTTTGACATAAGCGGGTATATTGGCGAAACGAAGCGTCTTGATTGAGCGGCTGGCGCTCACTGTCAGCCCAATTGCAGCTTTGTAAAAATGCTTCACGCAATGCAATGCGTTGCTTAGCTTGTTGCGATAAAGAAAGGGTAGGCATGCTCATTGCGGATGTGGTTATTTATAAGTTTTCAAGGGCTTTAGCCAATGCCGCTTTTAAAGTCTTAGCTTCGGCCGCATCCAAAGCTTGGTCTTTAGCAGGGTGCGCCACCACAAAGCTGTCTTCTACCTTTTCACCCACGGTGGTGATGTTGGCGCTCACTAATTTGACCTGACATTGAGCAAACACGTTGGATATCTTGTGAATTAAACCCGGCTGATCTAGCGCGACTAAATTGACCGATAGTGTGCCTTGTCCATCATTGACAATAATGCTGATTTCGGGTTCAAAATCAAACTGCTTCATTGCGCGCGGTATAAAACGCTTTTTAGGCGTGCTTTGACTGTGGGGAGCGACCAATGCATTACGCACCCAGTCGGCGTCTTCGCTTAACTGTGCTTTTTGCGGTGCATGCTCTTTATGTAAGGCGGTAACGGTAAATAGCAAAATAGTAAAGCCCGGGTTGGCACTGTGAATCTTCGCTTGCACAATGTTTTGTCCGCGTTGGTCAAACGCTTCGGTAATAGTCGGTACGATATAAGGCGAGTCAGCGGTGTAGATAAAATATTGCTGTGCTTCGTATTCCTCTAAATAGCGCGCATCAACAACAGGCATGTCTAGCGCTGAGGCCGAGCAGATTTGTTCACCATGCCACGCCATGGTGGCAGGGCGGTGCGACAAAACATATTCATCGTCTAGCATAGTCCAAAAGCGCTCTAAGCTTTCGGTAGGTACTTTGCTATTCAGTAGTTCGGATGTGGCTTTTTTGCGCCTCTCGATTTTCACATTGTTGTCCACCACGCGCTCTTGCTCAGCATTGCCAAATGCACGCGTAGTTTTGTTGTAAAGCTGACTGAGTAAATGGCCTTTCCAAGCAGTCCATGTCGTTGCACTAGTGGCACAAATGTCTGCTACAGTCAGCAAGTACAGGTGATCAAGATAACTTTGGTTGCCTACTAGCTCAGCAAAGTTATCAATCACCTCTGAGTCAGATAAATCTTCACGCTGTGAGACTTTAGACATCTGTAAGTGGTTAAGCACTAGCCAAGCCACCAGCTCTACTTCTTCAGGCGGCATACGTAGCTGAGTGCAGTAGTTACGGGCATCGACTGCACCTTTACTATGATGGTCGCCGCCGCGGCCTTTAGCAATATCGTGAAATAAGCCAGCTAGGTATAAGCAGTGTCGGCTATTGGTGGTTTGCATCACTGTGTTCAGCTCAGGAAACTCATCGTGATATTTTGGCTGTGCAAAGCGGCGCAAATTACGTACTGCTAGTAAGCTATGTGCATCGACTGTAAAGGCGTGAAATAAGTCATGCTGCATTTGTCCAGCGATGCGTCCGTAAACGGGTAGGAAACGGCCTAATACACCGTAAGTATCAAGTTTGCGTAAGGTGCGGGTGAGCGATTTGTCGTGGCGAAAAATACCAAGAAATGTGCTTAAATTATCAGGCTGTGATCGAAAGTGATCATCGATCAAATGTAGATTGGCTCGGATGGCGCGCACGGTGGCAGCGCTAAAGTCATTGATGCGCTCGTCGCGTTGATATATTGCGAAGGCATCTAGCAGGGCATTTGGTTGTTCGGTAAACAGCTGCGGTTCTTTGTGTCTAAGATGCCCATTGATGATTTCAAAACGCCCGTCTCTACATTTCAGAATTTTCGGCTTTTGGGTACTAAAGCTGTCTTCAATCTGCTGCAACAAAAATTCGTTAAGGCGCCGAGTTTCTTTGGCAGCCCGATAATATTGCTGCATCAGTTGTTCAATTGCGCGCTGCTCAGGGTTGTCGCTCAAGCCAAATTGGGTGGCAATTTCAGTTTGATAATTAAACAACAAGCGATCTTCACAGCGACCACTTAAGGCATGTAAGCTATTGCGTAAACGCCATAGCAAGCGGCGATTATCTATTAACGATTGCAGTTCGCCTTGTTCTAAAAAGCCTTCAACTGCACTGGATTCAATGTCGTAATGACCGAAAATACGATTAGCCATCCAACTGATGGTTTGGATATCGCGCAAACCGCCAGGGCTGCCTTTTAAATTAGGTTCCAGCTTGTAAGCGGTATCTTCAAAATTAGCATGGCGCGTTTGTTGTTCAGTTACTTTAGCAGCAAAAAACGCCTTGTTAGGCCACACTGATTGTTTTCGGATTGTTTGTTGCAAAGCCTCGTGCAATTTTTGGTCGCCGATTAATAAGCGCGCTTCAAGCAGGTTAGTCATTATGCCAACGTCTGACTTGGCTTGCTTAATACACTGGTTTAGGCTACGTACGCTATGACCAACTTCTAAACCTAAATCCCATAAAAATTGAATAAATTGCTCCGCTTGATAGGCCGTGGTTTTGTCTAAAGCGCGTTGACTAAGCAAGAGCAGATCAATGTCGGAGTGCAAATTTAATTCGCTACGGCCATAACCACCTACCGCTAGTAGACTCAATGCGCTATCAGCACCAAAATGCTGCGGCCAAATTTGTGTTAGTAAATCGTCTGCCAGCTTGGATGTGGCCGCAACCACTTGATCAATTGGCGCATCATTGTGATGCAATGCCAATAACTGAGTGCGGTTTGCTTTAAGGTGCTGCTTTGCTGTGCTTAAAGAAAACTTGGCCTTATTGGCAGCTACAGTTGACATGGCTTAACAGTGCGGCTGGTAGCTTAGGCGCTTTGAGTTAATATCTCGCTGCCAGTTGGAGTAATTAAAATAGTATGCTCCCATTGTGCGGAGAGGGAGCGGTCTTGAGTCACTACTGTCCAACCATCTTTTAACAAGCGTGTTTCTTTTTTGCCGGCATTCACCATTGGCTCGATTGTAAACGTCATGCCGGCTTTGAGTGCCATCCCAGTGCCAGGCTTGCCATAGTGTAGCACTTGAGGTGGCTCATGAAATACCGCACCGATGCCGTGCCCACAATACTCGCGCACCACTGAGTAATTGCGTCCCTCGGCATGCTGTTGGATGACATGACCAATGTCACCTAACGTAACGCCAGGCTTGGCTAGCTCAATGCCTAACATCATGCATTCGTAAGCTGTTTCAGCTAATCGCTTCCCCATGATGGATGGTTTGCCAACAAAAAACATGCGGCTGGTGTCGCCGTGGTAACCATCTTTGATTACGGTGATGTCTACGTTAATTAAATCACCTTTTTTAAGTACTTTGTCTGCAGGTATACCGTGACAAATGACGTGATTAACCGAGGTACAGATTGATTTAGGGAAACCATGGTAATTAAGCGGCGCAGGGATGGCGTTCTGCTCGTTGACGATGTAGTCATGACACAAGGTATCAAGCTGCTCGGTGGTGACGCCTGCTTTAATGTGCGGTTCGATAAAATCGAGCACCTCTGAAGCAAGACGACCAGCCACGCGCATTTTAGCGATTTCGTCAGCGGTTTTAATCATAATAGTGACTGTAGCAGTAATTTATTAAAAAGTAGGCCTAATGCTCGCAGAATCGCTTTCGTTACGCAATGGCTTGAGGTAGAATCGCGCCCTCAAATTTACTAGCGCCGAATAGCGCTAAATTCGCACGTTGGAACTAGCCCCTTGTTAGGGTGCTCATTGTAAACAATTTCAGTGAGTTAACAAAGTGGCCCAACGCAGGCAATAACCCTACACACAAGAGAGTAAAAATGTCAGATATTACGATTCGTAATTTGTTGGAAGCTGGTTGTCACTTTGGTCACCAAACGCGTTACTGGTGCCCGCGCATGGAGCCTTATATTTTTGGTGAGCGTAACAAACTTCATATCATCGACTTGCAACAAACCAAGCCTATGCTGGAAGACGCACTAAACTATTTAGGTAGTGTGGCTGCAGGTGGTGGTAAGATTTTGTTTGTTGGCACAAAGCGCCAAGCTAGCCAAGTTATCGAAGCAGAAGCGCAGCGTTGCTCTATGCCTTATGTCAATTTTCGTTGGTTGGGCGGGATGTTAACCAACTTCAAAACGATCAAGAAATCAGTCAAACGCATGAAAGACATGGATGCGATGATTGAATCAGGCGAAATCAATAAATTGCGCAAAAAAGAAGCGCTGCAATTTACACGTGAAAAAGCCAAGCTGGAACGCAGCATGGCGGGCATCAAAGAAATGAGTAACTTGCCCGATGCCTTGTTCGTTATTGACCGTGAATATGATTATATTGCAGTAAACGAAGCTAATAAGCTAGGTATTCCTGTAGTATCAATTGTGGATAGCAACTGTTCGCCTCGCGGCATTGACTATGTAATACCAGGCAATGATGATGCAATTCGTGCGATTCGTTTGTATTTAACTGCTGCGGCTGACATGATTAATGATTCACGGTTGGCTTCACTTAACTCGCAAGCTGGCGGTGGTGCAGTTGAGCCTGAGCCTGCAAAAGCACCCGCTAAAGAAGCGGCGGCCCCTAAGAAAGTAGCGAAAAAGGCCGAGCCTAAAGTAGTTGAGGCTGAGCCTGCTGAGGAAAAGCCAGTTGAAGAGCCAGTCAAGAAAGTAGCCAAAAAGAAAGTGGCGAAAAAGAAAGTTGCTAAGAAAGAAGAACCAGCGGCTGAGCCAAAAGGTGATGACAAATTGACGGAGATCAACGGCATTGGCCCGGTTATTGAAGGCAAATTACATGACTTAGGCATTACTACTTTTGCACAGATTGCGGCGTTTACCGCCGAGCAAATTGCTGAAATAGATGAAAAGTTAAGCTTTAAAGGCCGCATCGACCGTGAAGAGTGGGTAGCTCAAGCTAAGAAGCTGGCTTAAGCTGTTTCATTTTTATCGCCCTTGTCAGTTTTACAAGGGCGCATCCAAATTTAGTTGAACCCTACACGAGAAAGAAAAATGCCAGCGATTACTACTGCATTGATTAAAGAATTACGCGAACGCACAGGCGTTGGCATGATGGATTGTAAAAAAGCCTTAGCCGAGGTAGACGGCGACATTGAAGCTGCAATTGAAGGCTTGCGCAAAAAAGGCGCAGCGGCAGCAGCCAAAAAAGCAGGCCGGATTGCGGCTGAAGGTGTGATTGCACGTGCCGAAGCGAAGGACGGCTCTGCGATTGCTATTGTTGAAATTAATAGTGAAACTGACTTTGTAGCTAAAGATGATAGCTTTACGCAGTTTGCTAATGATGTGGCTGGTACGGTACTTAGCGCACAGCCTGCTGATGTAGAGGCATTGAACGCAGCGTCGATGGGTGATGGCTCGGTAGAGGAAGCACGACAAGCCTTGATTACCACTATTGGTGAGAATATTTCTTTGCGTCGCTTTGAGTTAGTGCAAGCTAATAATGGCGTGTTGGGCGCCTATTTGCACGGTGCCAAAATTGGCGTGATTGTGAAATTAGAAGGCGGCACAACTGAGCTTGCACGCGACATCGCGATGCATACAGCGGCTAGCAATCCTGCTTGTATTTCTGATGCAGACATGCCTGCTGAGTTACTAGAGAAAGAGCGTGAAATTTTCATTGCGCAAGCTAAAGAAAGCGGTAAGCCAGATGAAATCATTGAAAAAATGATCGATGGTCGAATGAAGAAATTTTTGAAAGAAAATACTTTGTTAGGTCAAGCTTTCGTTAAGAACCCCGATCAAACCGTAGCACAGCTACTGAAAGAAGCAGGTGCCAGTGTAAAACAAATTCAGCGTTTTGAAGTGGGCGAAGGTATCGAGAAAAAAGAAGATGATTTTGTTGCCGAGGTGATGGCACAAGCAGGTCAAAGCTAAAGCTGACCTATCTGATTAAGACCTTGCAAAGGATAAGTTAATAGCATGAGCAAACTCGCTTACCAACGAGTATTACTCAAGTTAAGCGGTGAATCCTTGGCAGGGGATGCTAAATTTGGTATTGAAGCCTCGATGCTTAATGAGGTGGCAGCGGAGATTAAAACTATCGCCGATACTGGGGTTCAACTGGCGATTGTAGTGGGTGGCGGCAATTTTTTTCGCGGCATGCAGGCCGCGTCCAAAGGCATGGATCGCATCGGTTCTGATTATATTGGCATGCTGGCTACGGCGATGAATGCGCTTAGTTTGCAACAAGCCTTAGAAGCAGCAGGGCAAAGTGTACGAGTGCTGTCAGCCTTAAATATTGTGGGTGTAGTAGAGCCTTATGTGCGGCCACGTGCTTTAAAGCATCTGCAAAAAGGACGGGTGGTGATTTTCGCCACTGGCACGGGCAACCCTTTGTTTACTACGGACACTGCTGCGAGCCTACGCGCACTTGAAGTGGGGGCTGATTTAATGATTAAAGCAACCCGGGTGGACGGAGTTTACAGCGCTGATCCTGAAAAAGATGCGAATGCTACACGCTATGAGCAGCTTAGCTTTGATGAAGTTATTGAGCAAAAGCTGGGGGTAATGGATGCCACTGCAATGACTTTGTGTCGTGAAAATAAAATGCCAATTCGCGTGTTAAACTTTCACGAGCAAGGCAATTTATTGCGCGCCATTCAGGGCGAAGATGTAGGCACTTTAGTCAGCGCTTGATTTGGTCATAACAGTGTAAGGCTACGTAGTGCGTGCAACATCTTATATTTTCCTTATAATTCGACCTATTTATACAGACACAGAGGCGACCCATGATAGACGATATTCTTGAAGAAGCCGCAGCCCGTATGGGTAAAAGCGTTGAAGCCATTAAAAGCGAATTTATGCGCATCCGTACGGGACGTGCTAACACCAGTTTGCTAGACCATCTGATGGTGGATTATTACGGTAGCCCCACGCAATTGTCACAGTGCGCCACTGTGGGTGTGGCTGATGCGCGCACTTTATCGATTCAGCCTTGGGAAAAAGCGATGGTGCCAGTGATCGAACGCGCAATTATGGAGTCAGACCTTGGTTTAAATCCCGTTACTGCAGGCGAGCATATTCGTATTCCCTTGCCGCCAATGACGGAAGAGCGCCGCATTGAGATGACCAAGATTGTAAAAAATGAAGGTGAGAATGGCAAAATTGCTATTCGTAATATCCGTCGTGATGCGCTCGGGCAAGTGAAAGATTTAGAAAAAGAAAAAGAAATTTCAGAAGACGAAGAAAAAGCAGCACAACTAAATATCCAAACCCTCACCGACGAATATGTAGGTTTGATGGATGCAGCTGTAGATGAAAAGCAAAAAGAGGTGATGGACGTTTAGGCCTTGTTCTTAGGCTTTAAGCAAGGCCTTAGGTCTCATCATGGACACTGCGCTTATAACTGTACCGCAACACGTTGCCATTATCATGGATGGCAATGGGCGCTGGGCTAAAAACCAAAATAAACCGCGTGTATTTGGCCATCGCCAGGGTGTTGAAGCAGTACGTGCTATCGTTGAACACTGCGGCCGCATAGGCGTTGAGCATTTGACTGTGTTTGCTTTTAGTAGTGAAAATTGGAGTCGTCCACCGGCCGAAGTTAAACTGTTAATGGAATTATTAGCTAAAGGTCTGCACGATGATCTTGACCGCTTGCACCGCAATGATGTGAGGTTGAGTATCTTGGGCGATTTATCTGCTTTTCCAAAACGCTTGCAGCAGAAGTTAAACAGTGCACTAGAGTTAACTAAAAACAATACTGGCCTGCACTTGAATGTTGCCATTAATTATGGTGGCCGATGGGATATTACCCAAGCAGCTAAGCAATTAGTAACACAGGTGAGCGCTGGTGAGTTACAGGAAGGCGATATTACTGAAGACAGCTTAAGTGCACTGATGAACACAGCAACAACGCCGGATCCGGATTTGCTAATTAGAACAGGCGGGGAAAGTCGTATCAGCAATTTTTTGCTATGGCAGTGCGCGTATGCCGAGCTGTACTTCACCGACATTTATTGGCCTGACTTTGATGAAGCAGCCATTGATGCCGCTTTTGCATGGTACGTCGGAAGACAGCGGCGTTATGGCAAAACTGGTGAGCAAATTACGCAAGAGGCCTAAGTTAATTTTGATGGATAGTGGAGATGCGGCAACGCTTAGGAAGTAATAACAGCGGTATAATTATTAAAAACTGAGGAAGAAAATTGGTAGTGCGTATTATTTCAGGTGTGGTGATGGCTATCGTGGCCTTGCTAGGCATTTTTATGCTGCCCAATGCTTGGTTTTCAGTGATATTGCTTGCACTAATGCTGCTTGGCTTGCATGAGTGGGCCCGCTTAAGTGGGCAAGCCCTAGGCGCTTATCTAATCGCAGCAACTGTCTTGTGCATTTTGGCTGCCTTGGTACATTTTGAGCTTGCTCATACACAATGGATAATGGCGTTTGCATGCTGGCTATGGTTGATGCTGGCAATGACTTTAGGTAAGCCTGCCAGCAGTAATTGGATGGCTTTAGC
>CALIFM010000022.1 GCA_938021685.1 uncultured Gammaproteobacteria bacterium
GGTCCGCCAATAAAAAAGCAAATAAGGCCGTCAAATAAAAAATTGAATAGCCAAACGTAGGCATCGCAAATTCATCGCCCTTAGTGCGATACAAGCGCCAAGAGTGGAATGCAAAGCCCGCACCAAGGCCCAGCGCCCCTACCAAATACAACGGGCCACTGGTATGCACCAAGAACGGAATAATACTGATAATTACCAATAAGATTGTATACAACACCACATGCAGCTTAGTAAATGCAATGCCGTGGGTAACAGGCAACATTGGCACATTAGCCTTGGCATAATCTTTTTGGCGCTTGATCGCTAAGGCCCAAAAGTGTGGTGGCGTCCAAATAAAGATAATCAAAAATAATAAAATCGCTTCGCCGTGCAGTTCACCGGTAATTGATGTCCAACCCAATACGGGCGGCGCCGCTCCCGCTGCCCCGCCGATGACTATATTTTGAGGCGTAGAGCGCTTTAAAAACATGGTATAGATGACTGCATAACCTACCATTGAGGCTAAAGTCAGCATCGCTGTTAATACGTTGACAAACATTATCAGCACCAATGTAGAAGCCACAGATAGTAATAAAGCAAATATCACCACATTGCGTCCAGGCAGTTTGCCTTGTGCAACCGGCCGATTTTGTGTGCGCTCCATGCGCTGATCAATTTCTTCATCAATCACATGATTCAGCGCTGCACCAGCAGCGGCGGCAAAGCCAATGCCAATCAAGCCCCAAAAAGCTTTATCGAGTGGCGGCACACCATCAACAGATAACAGCATGCCTACCAAAGCAGTGAATAAAATCAGCGCTACCACCTTAAGTTTGCACGTCTCTAGGTAATCACCTAGTGTAGCTTTACCGTGCAACTGCTTAGTTAAAGTTTCACTCATGCTGTATTTCTATGCTGTAGCACTGATGCTGACAACGCCGACGCCAAACTAGTGCGCTCATCATTAGTCAGAAAATCGCCGATTTGCACCCATTTTCCGTGCGAGCCAATGCGCAAACGGCTAGGATGCCAAGGATGCGGCTGCGACTGTAAATCAACTTTCACCCAATCAATAGCAAAGCCCCATTGTTTTTGCTCACGCACCGCTTGATGTGTGATATTTAACTGCTTGCCATTAAGCGTGACAGTCTCCACCAAACTGCAGCGACGCTTGATATGCCATATGGCCCAACAAACCGCCAGTACATCTAGCACGATAAAAGGCAAAATCAGCCATACACCTAAGTAAGCAAAACGCATACCCAACAGCAACATAGCCAGGGCGAACAAGCCAACAGTTAGCACTAAGCTACGCGAACTGGATGAATTATTCGGCTGCAATACAAATTGCTGTGTTTGCCCACCTGAAGGAGGCGATAGCTGCGATCGAGCAGTAGCAGTTGACAGTCTCATAAATAAATCTAAAGCGGCGCGAATTCTGCGGCGACGGCAAGTTCAAAAATACGCTCAAGGCCTAAACCAACAATAAATTCAGCCACCACCGCTTGAATGCCCAATAACTGCCTTGCTTTATCTAGAGCCATCACAACACTTATATTTTAAATTCAGGTAGTTTTTTATCCAGCAAGCTATGCGGCAGTTGAATATATTTTGGCAAGCCGTTTTCATACGGCGGATAGTCCTCACCTTCCATCAATGGTTCTAAATACGCACGACAAGCAGGTGTAATGCCAAAACCATCCTCCGATATAAACTCAGCGGGCATCATCTTTTCAACGTTGGCCACTTGGTCTAGCTTTGCACAACCAATTTCCCACGTATAAGGTTTATCCGACAAGCGATCAACTGTTGGCATCACTGCATTGTTGCCATCCAAGGCCAATTCCACTGCCGCTTTGCCCAAAGCATAGGCCTGATCAACATCAGTTTTAGACGCAATATGCCGTGCTGCCCGCTGCATATAATCAGCCACACCCCAATGGTATTTATAACCCAACTCTTCGCGAATCATGTTCGCCACCACCGGTGCAACACCGCCTAACTGCGCATGGCCAAACGCATCCTTAAGTCCTTGGTCAGCTAAAAATTTACCATCTGAGCCTTGCACGCCTTCGGACACCACCACAGACACATAACCATACTGCTCCACTTTGTCTTTTACTTGCACCATAAACGCAGCGCGGTCGAAGGTTACCTCAGGAAATAAAATCACGACCGGGATATCTAAGTGACCCGATGCCATACCGCCTGCTGCTGCAATCCAACCTGCGTGCCGTCCCATCACCTCTAGAACGAACACCTTAGTAGACGTCTTCGCCATCGACGAGACATCCAAACTCGCTTCAAGCGTAGACGTTGCAATGTATTTCGCCACCGAACCAAAGCCGGGGCAATTATCTGTAATAGGTAAATCATTATCAACCGTTTTAGGCACATGAATCGCTTTAATCGGATAATTCAATCTCTCAGATAACTGAGACACCTTCAAACAGGTATCGGCTGAATCGCCGCCACCGTTATAAAAGAAATAACCGATATCATGCGCTTTGAACACATCGATCAATCGGTCATATTCTCGCTGATTTTGATCAAATCCCTTTAATTTGAACCGGCACGAACCAAAGGCCCCAGATGGCGTATAGCGCAGCGCAGCAATTTGCGCATCGGAATAAATACCGGTATCAATCAATTCTTCACTCAAGGCACCAATAATGCCGTTCTTGCCTGCATACACTGTACCAATTTGCTCGTCATGCTGACGTGCAGCTTCAATCACACCGGCTGCTGTAGCATTTATAACGGCCGTTACCCCACCTGATTGAGCATAAAATGCGTTTTGTTTATTTGCCATAATATTTTAAGTCTTTATCGCGCCTCTCTAACCTAGCACCTACCAACGGTAATATTAAATTCTAGTTTAAATCACTGCCTGTGCGGCTGCTTATTATGCCTTGTTGCTCGCGCTCATGATCAGATTGCGTCAATAATAAGACCGAAACACAATCTTCAATGGTGTTGAAGGTTTCTTGGGTTGTGCTAAATTGCTCGTCCAAGGTATAAAAATATTGAGCTTTGTACTGCTCCTCCCCTGTTCGCATCACTACAAAATTGCAATCGCGCGCTGTCCAAAACAATACCGGACAGACCATTACCTCAGCCACTTTAGAGGTAACCTGCATTTCACTGTCTGCTAAATGTAACTCGATATTTTCCCCATAGCGCTGATTGACTAAAGCTTGCACTGCGCTATATTGATCTTCGCTAAAATCTGGCACC
>CALIFM010000023.1 GCA_938021685.1 uncultured Gammaproteobacteria bacterium
CCCATTGATGCTTTTACATCACTCTACGCCCATGGCTTTGTCGAGATCAACATCGTCCTCGTCCAGCATACCTGCATCTGGATCACGGTAGATATCGACGTCTAAGGCGCCTTCGCTTTTCGCAACGACCGTTGACACAACAGCGTCACCCGATACGTTAACCGCAGTACGAATCATGTCCATCAGACGATCCACACCCAAAACAAGACCAATGCCTTCAACCGGCAAGCCAACTTGAGTGAATACCATTGATAACATAATCAAGCCTACACCCGGCACACCAGCAGTACCAATCGACGCCAATACTGACATCAAGATAACTGTCAGATAGCCCGTGATACCCAGCTCAACACCGTATACGTTCGCGATAAATACGGTGGCTACACCTTGCATGATCGCGGTACCGTCCATATTGATGGTTGCACCAAAAGGAACCGTAAATGAAGCAACAGAGTTGTTTACACCAAAACGCTCCGTTACAGTGCGCATAGTCACAGGGATTGTTGCATTCGAGCTTGCAGTACTAAAAGCAAACACTTGTGCGTTACGGATCTTTTTCAAGAACATGGCTGGGCTCAATCGCGAGAAGATCATTAGCACGATCATCAGCGTGACAAACAAGTGGAACAGTAATGAACCTACTAGTACGCCAACGTAACCTGCTAATGAAGCCAGCAAGCCTAAGCCTAGTGTGGCAATGGCCTTAGCGATCAAACAGAAAACCGCAACCGGCGCGACTGACATCACGATGGTTACCATCTTCATCATGATTTCATTCGCCATTTCAGCGCCAGCGATTACGCCTTTAGCCTTCTTACCAAGCATCAATACACTCACACCCGCTAAGATTGCGAAAAAGATAATCGGCAACATATCGCCGTTCGCCATAGACTGGATTGGGTTTTTAGGAATGATATCAATCAATACTTGTGACAATGGTGGCGACTCTTTACCAGCAAACTCCGACTTTGTCTCAAGATTCATGCCTTTACCAATACCGAATGTAACCGCAATACCAATCGCAGTTGCAATCGCAATGGCTGTGGTCATCAGGTACAGCACAAACGCTTTACCGCCTACACGGCCTAGCATTCTGATATCACCAATACCGCATACACCGCAGATCAGCGAGAAGAATACCAGTGGCACCACCAGCATTTTTAGTGCATTTACAAACATCTTACCGATCACGTGGAACGTGCCAATAATATATGTACTGACGAATGAATTTTCATTCAGTCCTGTCAAGTTGATAATTAAGCCTACAACAATACCCAGTGCCATGCCCAGCAGCACCTTCATTGTTAAGCTCATTTTTTTAGCTTCGCTCATACAGCTTTCCAAAATGGTTAATAAAGAAATTTAGTTTTATCAAAGGGAAATTTATAGTTATTATGATGCCGATCTTGCTTAATGCCCGCTGACATGTCAAGTCTCATACACCGTTCATTTTTAATGAATCAAGCTTTTCTCGCACAATATTTACACCTTGAAAGTGACAGAAGAACACTGTTTGGACCATAAAACCCGCTGCGCAAACTCCAAAATTGAGAACAGCGACAGTGTGCTTATTTAACTACAAAACCTAAAATCAGAGGCTTATAGAAGCAAAAAAAGCAGTGCTGAAGCACTGCTTTTTCCCCTCTGTTTTTATGCTTAGTAACTGACTAAGCTTTAAATATTGCCTGAAAAGGTATCACAAGAATTGATTTGCCCAGAGCGAAAGCCTTGCATAAACCAATAAGCCCGCTGTCTGCTTGTGCCATGGGTAAAACTATCTGGTACCACATAACCTTGTGTTTTGCGCTGAATAGCGTCATCACCAATGGCTGCTGCGGCACGCAAAGCTTCTTCGATGTCGCCTTCTTCTAAAGTTTTCGTCCGCACATGCGTATTATGCGCCCATACACCAGACAAGCAGTCGGCTTGCAGCTCAAAGCGCACTGATAGCTCATTCGCCTGAGACTTGCCGACTTGCGCTTTCATTTGATTAACTCTATGTGACAAACCCAACAAAGTTTGCACATGATGTGCCACTTCGTGCGCCACCACATAAGCTTGTGCAAAATCACCGCGTGCACCAAATTTTTGGCTCAGCTCACGATAAAAAATAGTATCAATATAGACCTTGTTATCACCAGGACAATAGAATGGACCCATCGCCGCTTGTGCATGACCGCAAGATGACGTGGTCGAACCTGTGAATAGCACTAATTTAGGTTCTCGATAGGTTTTACCGATATCTTGGAAAATCTTATGCCAAACATCTTCAGTTTGTGCTAGCACCTGAGAGACAAAATTACCGGCTTCGATATCTTCTTGCGAAGTCACGGCAGGGCCTTGCTGCTGTTGACTAGACCCACCGCCCAAGCCTAAAAACTGTAACGGATTAAAACCAAACAGCAAAGCGGCAACAATTAGAATAATGGTACCGATACCGCCACCAGCAAAGCCGCGGCGCATATTACGCTGACCACGCCGGTCTTCGATATTACGGCTTCTTGAGGATGTTCTTCTCATAATAAAATTTAATAGTGTTTAAAAACGCTTGCCTAACGTCAGTATTGAGATTGAGCCCGAATACCTTTATTGTAGCACCGTATGGCTGCCTTCAACAG
>CALIFM010000024.1 GCA_938021685.1 uncultured Gammaproteobacteria bacterium
CGATGAAAACACATAAATTACTAATGAAATGATAGAAATAAGCTATGAATGGTCATTTTGTAGTGTTGTTAGGTGAAACTGTGTTCAATTAACTGACTTACTTGCTTGACCCTCAGCGTTTTGTAAGCATAATCATTAACAATACGAACTGATATTTATTCGCGTGATGATAATTCAATCCAAAAAACTCTTATCGACTTGGGTTAGCAAAGGCCTCATGTTGCTTGTGTTGGGCTTAAGCGTTGCTGGTTGTGCTACTAACCCGGTTTCGGGCAAGCGTGACTTTGTATTGATGTCCGAAAGCCAAGAAGTGGTGATAGGGAAAAAGTCACATCAGCAAATTTTGAAACAGTATGGTGTTTATGATAACCCCCAGTTGGCAGCGTATATTAATCGTTTAGGGCAAAAATTGGCGGCCAAAAGCCATCGCAGCCATCTTAGATTTACTTTCACCTTGTTGGATTCACCAGAGGTGAACGCCTTTGCTTTGCCAGGAGGTTATATTTACATTACGCGGGGCATATTGTCTTATTTAAACTCCGAAGAAGAATTAGCAGGTGTGCTTGGTCATGAAATTGGTCATGTGACGGCACGCCATGGTGTAAAGCAGCAAAGTGCGGCGCAAGTGGGTGGAGTAGTGAACATTATTGCAGCTATTGCCACTGGCAGTAAAGATGTGGCACAAGCGACTAATTATGTGGGCTCGGCCTTGATTAGTGGCTACGGCCGCAACCACGAGCTTGAAGCGGATCGCTTAGGTGCAGAATATCTAGCCAAGGCTGACTATGCCCCAGAGCACATGTTACAAGTTATTGGTGTGTTGAAAGACCAAGAAGAATTCAGTAAGCAGCGTGCACGTGATAAGGGGAAAACACCGAGTAGTTACCATGGCGTTTTTTCAACGCATCCAGATAATGACTCACGCTTGCAAGAAGTGGTGCGCGCGGCGAAAAAGTATGAAAACCCATTAGCAGTGCAAACCGATCGTGAAGAGTTCATGAAATTTGCAAATGGCATGGTGTATGGACATAGTGAATCACAAGGCATTATTCGCGACAACAAGTTTTATCACTCTGATTTAAATCTGAAAGCGCAATTCCCGGCCAGCTGGCAGTTAAAAAACCTGCCGGACAAACTGCTTGCGATTTCACCTGATCAGTCACAACTTATACAATTTTTGCCGGGTGATAAAAATGCAACGAATCCAGAAGCCTTTTTAAAGAAGAATTTTGCTCAGTTGCAACAAGGTCAACGTATTGAAGGCAATGCTTTCGCAGGTGTAACCCCATTAGACACACCGTGGGGAAAGCGCCCAGGGCGTGTTGCGGCGATAAGCTTGAATAACAGTATGTATGTCTTGATGGCGGTAGGTAAGCAGCAGGTACCTAGTGAATCTTTTTTTGATACTTTGCTGTCAATTGATCCTTTATCTAAAAAGGATAGGAAGCTGGCAAAGAGTAAAAGGATTAAAGTGGTGCGTGCACGCGCTGGTGATACTTACGCTAAATTGGCTAAGTACGCTACGCTTGAAAAGTACGAGGTAGAGCAATTACGATTGCTAAATGCCGATTATCCAAATGGTGAACCTACTGCGGGCGAATTGATAAAAATTGTAGAGTGATCTAGTAGTAGTACCCAAGTTTTGTTTTTCAGCAGACTAGTGCCTTGTTAGTATATTGTGTGCTTGGTTAGTTTTATTTATTTTTTAAAATACAATTATGTCGTTTAGTGATCGTGATGGTGTCATCTGGAGTGATGGCGAGCTGGTGGATTGGCGTGATGCAAAAACCCATGTATTGACTCATACCTTGCATTATGGTCTTGGGGTTTTTGAAGGGGTGCGTGCTTATGCTACTGATAAGGGCCCGGCAATTTTTCGCTTAGATGACCACACTAAGCGTTTTGCTAATTCAGCCAAAATTTTGAATATGCCGATGCCCTACGAGAAAGGGGTGTTGAATGAAGCGCAAAAAACGGTGGTGCGCGATAATAAATTGAAGAGCGCTTATATACGCCCGTTGGCATATTACGGCTCAGAAGGTATGGGGATTCGTGCAGACATGCTTGAAACGCATGTGGCCATCAGTGCATGGGAATGGGGCACGTACTTAGGTGATGAGGCGCTGAAGAACGGCATCAAGGTGCGTACTTCGTCTTATACGCGACCCCATGTGAACTCGACGATGTCGCAAGCTAAGGCTTGCGGCAATTACATCAATTCTATTTTGGCGCTACAAGAGGCGCTCGCTTCAGGTGCCGATGAGGCGCTAATGCTTGATATTCAAGGCAATGTGATGGAGGGTTCGGGCGAGAATTTCTTTATGGTGCGTGATGGAGTTATTTTAACACCTGATATCACCTCTGCCCTAGATGGCATCACACGCCAAACAGTTTTAACCTTGGCCGCTGATTTAGGCTATACAGTCAAAGAATGCCGCCTTACCCGTGACCAAGTGTATTTGGCAGACGAGGCATTTTTTACAGGCACTGCAGCTGAAGTCACGCCCATTCAATCTTTAGATGGGCGAATGATTGGCACTGGTTCACGCGGGCCCATCACTGAAAAATTGCAAGCTTTGTACTTTGATGTGGTACATGGCCGTAACAAAGACTATTCGCATTGGTTAACACTGGTTGACTAATTTGTTAGTGAGAATTGATAGGCTATAGGCTTTGAGCACTCGCCAACTAAACTGTTTTAAGGCTGCTTAAGGTGCATCGTTGCTTGGTTGTTGGGCCTGCTTGGGTGGGTGATATGGTGATGGCGCAGTCTCTTTTCATCACCTTAAAAGCGCAGCAACCCGATTTGCACTTAGGTGTGCTGGCGCCCAGTTGGTCGGGGCCGCTACTTGCACGCATGCCGCAGGTAGACGAAGTCTTTGACTTGCCGGTAAAGCATAATAGATTAGCGATAAAGCCACGTTGGCAGGCCGCCAAAACAATTAAGCAGGCGCATTATGATCAAGCGATTGTATTGCAGCGTTCTTATAAGTCGGCGCTTGTGCCCTTCTTTGCTCGTATCGCAAAACGAACAGGCTATCTGGGCGAGCAGCGTTATGGCTTGCTCAATGATATCCGCTCTTTGAACAAACAAGCTTTGCCCATGAATGTGCAGCGTTTTTTGGCTTTGGCTAATGACGAAGGTAAGTTGCCCAATTCGCTGCCTAAACCGAGCTTGCAGTCTAATGTTGCTGATCAAAAGGCAGTGTGTGCTGCGTTTAAATTGAGAGGTGCGCCGCTCTTGGCGCTGTGCCCTGGGGCTGAGTTTGGCGTCGCTAAGCAATGGCCCGCGCAGCATTACGCTAATGTAGCCATGTCAAAAATCGCTGAAGGCTGGCAGGTGGTATTGCTTGGTTCACAGGCAGACCATAATATTGCTGAGGAAATTAATAAGCAATGTCAACAATCGGCGGTAAACTTAGCGGGTAAAACTAGTTTAACTCAGGTAATTGATCTGCTTGCATCGGCCGATGCTGTGGTGTCAAATGACTCTGGCTTGATGCATATTGCTGCAGCTTTATCGCGCCCTTTGGTAGCGGTTTATGGCTCATCATCGCCCGACTTTACACCGCCATTATCGGCTAATAGTCATATTGCTAAGCTAGACTTGTCTTGCCAGCCATGCTTTGAGCGTAACTGCCCGCTGAAGCATTTGAATTGCCTTAATCAACTTAGCCCTGAAGCAGTGTTGGCACATTTGGCTTAAATCGTTTTTCTGGAGGCCGTTGCCTTCGTTGCTTAGTCGTGCTTTTTTATTAAATCTAGCCGATTCTAATTGGTGACTGACAATGGCAACTTGTCTAGCTTGAGAGTAAAATAGGATCTTCTAAATAATTGGCAATTATCAATATCTATGCAGGTGCCAGATTTTAGC
>CALIFM010000025.1 GCA_938021685.1 uncultured Gammaproteobacteria bacterium
ACGCTTTTTTTAGTATTCATATGACTATAATGTTGAGATTTTAAAAAAAACCAAATAATTTTAATTAATTCTAATATTAATTGGCTGTGATTCTAATACTGTTTAGTGGTTTATAGTAGTTAGGCTCAAAAATTTTTTACCTCAAACTCCAACTCTTATAGTAATTGCTTTATATGTTTTAAACATGCTTATCGGCTTGTCGGTTCGTTATTGAGCCTCTTGCTAAACAGGATGGAAGCCTGATATTGACTATCTTGTTTGGCAGCGGTGTTGATTAAGGGGGGGCTTGCGTTCCATTGTTGGGGAAAGCAGGAGCTTGTTTACTATAAATCTAGCATCACTCAGTCTTTAGACATTTAGTGAGCTCCTAACTATCCGTCCAAATCGGATGGCGCTTTTCGATAAAGGCATCGATTCCTTCACCTGCATCATCGGCCATCATATTGCAGGCCATTTGCTCGCCGGCTAGCTCGTAAGCCTTATCCAACGGCAGTTCTTTTTGCTTATAGAACAGCTGTTTGCCAGTGCGCACGGCCACGGCACTTTTGGCACAGATACTTGCTGTTAGTTTGCTGATCGCATTGTCCAGCTCTTCTTTTGATATGTGCTGGTTGATAAGCCCCCATTCTTGCGCAGTCGGTGCGTCGATAAAATCCCCAGTCATCAGCATTTGCATTGCATTTTTATTATTTACGTTGCGTGATAAAGCGACAGCAGGAGTGGAACAAAACAAGCCCACATTAATGCCTGAAACGGCAAAGCGCGCCTCACTGTCAGCCACGGCGAGGTCGCAAGTAGCCACCAGCTGGCAGCCAGCGGCAGTCGCCAAGCCTTGCACACGCGCAATCACGGGCACGGGCGAGTTTATGATGCTTTGCATTAATTTGCTGCATTGCTTGAATAAGGTTTGGTAATAAGCCTTTTCAGGGTTAGCACGCATTTGCTTGAGGTCGTGCCCAGCGCAAAAAGCTTTACCGGTAGCGCCTAGCACCATACAACGCACCGCGTCATTTTGTGCTGCTTGATCAAATTGTGCCTGCAAGGCAGACATCATCTCTTGTGACAAAGCGTTGTATTTTTGTGGCTGGTTAAGCGTGAGATGCAGCACGCCGTCTTCAAGCCGGCTGAACACATAATCGGTGGGGTCGAATGATTTATTCATGATGATAGTTGGTTGTGAGTGGCCAATGCGTACCAGTTAGTATAAATAGAAGTGCTCACTACACTTACACTTGCTGGCGCAATTCAAACTTTTGGATCTTGCCAGTTGATGTTTTTGGGAGGGTAGTGAATATCACCATGGTGGGGCATTTGTAATGTGCAATGCGTTCACGGCAAAAGGCAATCATTTGTGCTTCGTTCACGGGGGCTTCGCCTTGTAAGTCAGGGTGTAGCTCAACAAATGCACAAGGCGTTTCGCCCCATTTTTCATCAGGTTTAGCCACCACTGCAGCCGAAGCCACTTGAGGGTGCGCATACAGGCAGGATTCTACTTCAATAGATGAAATATTCTCACCCCCGGAGATGATGATGTCTTTGGCGCGGTCTTTAAGTTGAATATAACCATCGGGGTAGCACACGCCTAAATCGCCCGAATGAAACCAGCCTCCAGCAAAGGCTTCCTCGGTGGCCTGAGGGTTATCTAAATAACCGTGCATCACGTTGTTGCCCCGAAACATCACTTCGCCCATTGTTTCGCCATCGCGCGGCACGGGTTGCATGGACTCAGGGTCTAGCACCTGTACGCTTTGGCCCACGGTGTAAGAGACACCTTGACGTGCTCCTAGGATTGCTTGTTCTTCAATAGACAGCGTGCTCCAATCAGGCTGAGCAGAGCAAACAGCTGCAGGGCCATAGGTTTCAGTTAGGCCATATACATGTGTGACGGCAAAGCCTTGCTCGCGCATGCTTTGCAGCACTGAAGCGGGCGGCGGCGCAGCAGCCGTCATTACATTGCATATATGATCAAATTCACGGCGTTCCTCGATGGTGGCGTTGACGACCATGCTCAGCACGATGGGGGCACCGCAAAAGTGGTCTACTTTGTTTTTGGCAATTTGCTCATAAATATTAGCTCCAGTTACTTTGCGCAAGCACACATTGGTGCCGCCGCGTGCAGCTACCGTCCATGGAAAGCACCAGCCGTTGCAATGAAACATTGGTAGCGTCCATAAATAAATGGGGTGCTTGGGCATGTCCCACTCCAGTACGTTGCTCATTGCGGTGAGATAAGCACCGCGGTAATGATACAGCACGCCTTTAGGGCGGCCAGTGGTGCCAGAGGTATAGTTCAGTGCAATTGGGTCCCATTCATCAATCTCTACATCGGGGCTAAAACCGGTATCACCGGTTTGTAAAAAAGCTTCGTAATCCATCTGGCCGATTAATTGGCCGCCGCCCTTGTTTGTTAAGGGCACTGCAGGGTCGTCAATGTCGATTACCAGCGGCGGGGTTTTGAGCGTGGCAACGGCTGCTTTAGCCACGGCAGAAAATTCTCGATCACACAGTAAAACTTTGCTATGACTATGCTGCAAAATATACGCCACCGTGTCGGCATCAAGGCGGCAATTGATGGCATTGAGCACCGCGCCCAGCATCGGTACGCCAAAGTGTGCTTCGTATAATTCTGGTGTGTTAGCGGCTAGTACGCTTACAGTGTCGCCTTTGATTATGCCTGCCTTATGTAAGGCACTGGCCAATTGGTGGCAACGGCTTTGGGTTTGCTGCCAAGTGTATTGCAGATCGCCATAAATAATGGCGGGATGATTGGGATAAACGCCAGCGCTGCGACTTAAGAAGTCGAGCGGATTTAAAGCGGCATAATTGGCGCTGTGTTTAGGTAGGCTAGTGATTGCTGAACGCATAATGAGTGCTGAATGAGAAAAGTCTTAATATAAAACAGGTAGCGTTTGGGTGCTAGAGGTTGATTTTCGAGGCGTTTTTGTTGGCATAATAATTGATCTGGCATGGCTAACTGAGCTAGTATTTTCAGAAGCTGGATTGGCAGTGAAGTGATAAGTGGGT
>CALIFM010000026.1 GCA_938021685.1 uncultured Gammaproteobacteria bacterium
GTGATTTTTTTACGTTCTCTGCTATTCCTTGGGACAAACTGACCAACCCAGCGCTAGCGGTCATGCTGCGGCGCTACATTCAAGAACGCAGCCATGATGTATTTGGCGTTTACTTTGGCAATGAGCTAAGTGGCCGGGTGACCAAAACACATACTAACAAAGACAAAGGCTAAACCAAGGTCTTGGCATTAATCACTATGCATCCATTAGCAATATGAAACATTATCAGCAATATATTGGTGGGCAATTTGAAGACGGCACGCAACGTTTTGAAACTATTAACCCTGCTACCAACAAGGCATGGGCAACAGCGGCCTCTGCCACTGAAGACGATACCAATCGCGCCGTGGCCGCCGCTAAAAAAGCATTGCATGAAGGCGAATGGCCAAAGATGACGGCCACAGCACGCGGTAAGTTGCTACGAAAATTAGGTGATCTAGTAGCAGAAAAGGCACCGTATTTAGCCGAGCTTGAAACCACTGATAGCGGCAAGCTTCTGGCCGAAACCAAGATGCAAACGGGATATGTAAATGACTATTATCAATTTTTTGCAGGCCTTGCTGACAAAAACAACGGCCATGTGTTGCCAATTGACAAGCCCGACATGCACGTATTCACCACGCGTGTACCGATTGGCGTAGTGGCCGCAATTGTTCCTTGGAACGCACAGATGTTTTTAACATCGACCAAGTTAGGGCCTGCCTTGGCAGCAGGCAATACCGTGGTGCTTAAAGCCTCAGAAATGGCACCTGTGCCGATGTTGGAATTTGCTCGCATTATTGATGAAGCCGGCTTTCCGCCCGGGGTTGTAAATGTAATCACTGGCGATGGTAATGCCTGCGGCGCCACCTTAACCAAGCACCCCGATGTGGCGCATGTTGCGTTTACTGGAGGGCCAGAAACCGCACGGCATATCATCCGCAACACGGCAGAGAACTTTGCGCCAGTGTCGCTAGAGCTTGGGGGCAAATCCCCGCTGATTGTTTTTGACGATGCCGATCTTGAAGGTGCAGTCAACGGCATAATTGCCGGTAACTATGGTGCTTCGGGCCAAAGCTGTGTAGCAGGCTCGCGGGTATTTCTGCAGGCCGACATTTATGACCAAGCCATTGAGCAGCTTAAAAAGCGTGCAGCGCAAATAACCGTCGGCGACCCATTACAAGCACAAAGCCAGATGGGACCGCTCGCCACCAAAGAGCAACATGAACGCTGTCTCGACATTGTGACGCAATCAGTTAAGCAAGGCGCACAGCTAATTTATGGTGGTAAAACACCCGATTCCTTGCCCGACGGCTTTTATTTTGAACCTACCTTACTGGCCTGCCCTAACCAAGACATCGCCTCAGTGCGTACTGAATTGTTTGGGCCAGTAATAAGTGCAATTCAGTTTGACACGGAAGAAGAGGTAATTGAAATGGCGAATGATAGTCACTTTGGTTTGGGTGCTGGCGTATTTACTGAAAATCTAGCCCGCGCACATCGCGTTACTCAGCAAATTCATTCCGGCATTATTTGGGTGAATACCTACCGCGCTATTTCACCTATTGCGCCATTTGGCGGTTTTAAAAATAGCGGCACAGGCCGCGAAGCAGGCGTGGATGCGATCAATGATTACACCCGCACTAAAACCACTTGGATTAACACCTCGAAAGAACCGATGGCCAACCCCTTTGTGATGCGCTAGCCGATCTTTCAAGCAAAACTTACACGAGAATAGTATGTCAACAAGCGACCGCTTACCCTTATTTTTATTAGGAACTTATTTAATCTTGATGATACTGATGGGCATTGCCCCTTATGAACGTGATACTTGGTGGGCCGAAAACCTCCCCGTTTGGATTACGGTTGCATTGCTGGTAGCTACCTACCCGCGTTTTCAATTTTCTA
This sequence comes from uncultured Gammaproteobacteria bacterium, assembly GCA_938021685.1. Taxonomy (GTDB): domain Bacteria; phylum Pseudomonadota; class Gammaproteobacteria; order Arenicellales; family Poriferihabitantaceae; genus JAAELZ01. The sequence continues at coordinate 1,888 of CALIFM010000026.1, forward strand.
ATACTGCTTATTGCTTGATGTGGCTGTTTTTGTGCGTGCACACGATTGGCGGCCATTACACCTTTGCCAAAGTGCCGTTTGAATGGGGTAATCAGCTGCTAGCGATGACGGGCATGGATTCTTTGTTCCCTGAAGGGCGTAATAATTTTGATCGCTTCGGCCATTTTCTCGTTGGCGTGTTTGCCTATCCTACTGCTGAGTTAGCCTACCGCAAAGGCTGGATTACCAAGATTGCTGTAGCTATGGTCTTTGGTGTATTTGCTTTAGGCTTTTGGGGCGCATTATACGAAGTCATTGAAATGATCTATGCCGTGATTGCAGGCGGCGAGTCCGCCAGTGACTTTCTCGGCTCACAAGGCGACATATGGGATGCACAAAAAGACATGGCCCTCGACATTCTTGGTGCTATTGGTGCAGTTATATTGTTTGCTTTAGTTTGGGGTAATCGTGCGCCAAGCCATCTAAACCAAACTTACTGATAGCTCTAAATAAAATAAAGTTGGCTAGCAAATTTGACTAAATTTGCTTCATCTCAGTGTTTTGCAACACCGGAGTGGCCAATGAAATTCCGCGCTCAATGGACTCTTGCAGAATAATCTCTCGCATTTTCTGGCGTGTGGCCAAAATTTGTTTAACCTCTTTGATGTAGTAGAAAAAACCCCACTTCACGGCATAGTCACCCGTATCGAGCACTCTAATCTCTGGCTCGAAGTCTTCGCGCACTGGCAAATCTTGCTCAACCGCATGCTGATAAGCGGCTTGCAATAGCTCATGCACATCATCAGCCGAAACCATGTAATCAATGTTAAAAGTAAGGCATTCGCGCAAGCCTTTAGCCGAAGCAAATTTAGACAAGTTATGCACGTTGTACTCGCGCAGTTTAGTATTGCGAACCATCAAACGGTGGTTGTTGGCCAAGTTCAACACCTCAGTGTGAAACATCTTTGTTTTAAACACCACACCAACAACTGGCTTTGGCCCATCTCCCAGTTGCAGCACATCGCCCTCTTCCACCATACGACTGTTAAGAATTACTAAGCCAGCGATGATATCGGGTGCCCAACTTGATTGGGTTAGCGCTAAAAATACGCCGATGATACCTAGTACCCCGCCCGCTTCTAGCATTGACTCAAAACCCAAGATGCGTACACAGATAATCAGCCCCAGAACAAAAATGACGACGCTGGCTAACAAAGATAGCGCCCGGCTGCTGTAAGTATCTGCAAAATGGCTTTTTTCACCCACCACTTTAGGCTCGCCAAAATTGCGGGTAATGAAGTAACCGATAATTTGGTTAGCTAGATACAGCAAATAAATGGTAGTCAGCACATAGACCATCCGCAACAGCCACGTGTTCTGCGCGAACAAATCAGGGTATAAGTGCTTCAAAGCTAACAGAGCGGCGATCAGCACATTAATTATGCGCTTAAACATTGCACGGCGTCTGAGAGGGGCTTCCTCTATACCACCCACCGCCAACATCTTTGTGATAGGTGTAGCGAGAAATGCTAGCAACAAACAAATGCCAATAACAATAATAGTAGGCTCAACTGTCATCTTGCCACCTTATCATTTGTTAACGGTATTTACCTAATTTAGCTTAGATTAGGCTAAACCACAGCCTCATCACCCTTTTCCGTGAGCCACGTTTTGCGGTCAGGTGCACGTTTTTTCGACAACAAAATATCCATCATCGCATAAGTCGCATCACCAGGTCGAGCATTAAGCTCCACTAAACGACGTGACTCGGGTGCCATGGTGGTTTCACGTAACTGACCAGGGTTCATCTCGCCCAAGCCTTTAAAGCGTTGCACATTGACCTTGCCACGTAGTTTATCGGTTTCAATTTGCTTTAGTATCAATTCGCGTTCTTCGTCATCCAAGGCATAAAAAACGTTTTTGCCTACATCGATTCGAAATAGCGGTGGCATCGCCACACACACTCGACCATCTTGCACCAAGGCTGGAAAATGACGATAAAACAAGGCGCATAACAAAGTAGCAATGTGCGCGCCGTCTGAATCGGCATCAGCCAAGATGCATACGCGGCCATATCGTAAAGAAGACAAATCTTCTGAGCCTGGGTCCACGCCCAGCGCCACAGCGATATCGTGCACTTCCTGCGAAGCCAATACTTCAGAAGAATCCACCTCCCACGTATTAAGAATTTTACCGCGTAGCGGCATGATGGCTTGCGTGATACGATCGCGCGCCTGCTTAGCTGAACCACCGGCTGAATCACCCTCCACTAAAAACAATTCGGTTTCTTCTAAGTCTTGGCTGGTGCAATCAGCTAATTTACCCGGTAACGCTGGCCCTGTAGTGATCTTTTTGCGCTGTACTTTTTTGGCTTTTTTTAGCCTGTTTTGCGCATTATCAATCGCAATTTGCGCAATCTTTTGAGCTTCTTCGATATTTTGATTGAGCCATAGGCTGATCGCATCTTTCAGCGCCGTTTGCACAAAGGTAGTCACTTCACGGCCTGATAATTTGTCTTTGGTTTGGCCGCTAAATTGTGGCTCTTTAATGCGGATGGACAGCACATAAGCACACTGGCTCCATATGTCATCCGGTGATAATTTAGTATTGCGCGGCAATAACTCACGAAACTCACAAAACTCACGCACCGCATCAGCCGTTGCTGCACGCAAGCCATTAACATGTGCGCCGCCTTGGCTAGTCGGAATCAAGTTAACGTAGCTTTCAGTAGCAAAGTCACCAGCCTCTTGCATCCAGCATAGCGCCCAGTCAATTTCGCCGTCATCTAGCTTTTCGCCACCTTCTATCGGAGTCACTGGAATACATTCGCCCGTCAGTTGTTGGCTGAGTAGGTAATCACCTAAGCCTTCAGCAAATAGCCAGTCCTCATTGTTGTCAGCGTCTTTCTCGTCTACAAAGCTAATTTCTAAGCCTGCACACAGCACCGCTTTAGCGCGCAACACACGTTTAAGGCGATTAACATTAATTTTGGTCGTATCAAAAAAAGAAGCATCGGGCTTGAAAGCGATGCGGGTGCCGGTGTTTTTCTTACCGCACTCACTCACAACAGTTAGATCACTGGCTTTTTCGCCGCTTTCGAAAGCGATGTGATGCTCTTTTCCATCACGCTTAACCCACACATCAAGACGGGTAGACAGCGCATTCACCACCGACACCCCGACGCCATGCAGGCCGCCAGAATAGTTATAGTTTTTATCTGAGAATTTACCGCCTGCATGCAACTTGGTCAAAATGACTTCCACACCACTTTGCCCTTCTGAATGCAAATCCACTGGCATGCCTCGGCCGTTATCGGCCACCATGACGCTACCGTCAGCTTGCAGGGTAACTGTGATGCGTGAAGCATAGCCTTCCAGTGCCTCATCCACACTGTTATCTACCACTTCTTGCACCAAGTGGTTAGGCCGCTCAGTTTCAGTGTACATTCCCGGTCGCTTACGTACCGGATCCAATCCTAATAAGACCTCTATCGAGGAAGCATCGTATTTTTCAGCCATGAAGCTTGTATGAAATTAATAAACAACTACTGGATAGTAACGGATAGAGGTAAACTAAGCATCTGTTTAACCGATGCAGCCTCTAAAAATATGGCCAAGCCCAAGCAACCCAAAAGCCAATCCACCAGCAAAGCGCAACCCGAAATGGATTTTGAAACGGCTTTGGCGCAATTGCAGAAAATTGTCGAGCGTATGGAATCGAAGGAACAGTCACTTGAGGATTCAATCAAGGATTATGAGCTCGGCACGCAGCTTGCGCAGCAATGCCAGCAACGCTTAGACGAAGCTCAGCTTAAAGTGCAAAAACTCACCAAAACTGCTGACGGCTATCGCAGCGAGCCACTTGTCGATGCAAGCCACAGCGATGACGGCGAGGCTTAAGTGTCCACAACCAATTTCACGGCGCAGTGGCAATCTTATCAAGCCCGCGCTGAACAAGCGCTAAACAAATATCTGCCAAACGGCGATGCACAACTGGAGAAAGCGATGCGTTACAGCTGCTTGCAAGGTGGCAAGCGCTTTCGTGCAATGCTGGTGTACGCTGCTGCAGACGCATTTGATACCAACCTTGATGACTTAGATGCCGCTGCTGCCACACTTGAAATGCTGCATGCATATTCATTAATTCACGATGATTTGCCTGCCATGGATGATGATGATTTGCGACGGGGCAAACCCAGTTGCCATATCCAGTTTGGCGAAGCCATGGCAATTTTAGCTGGTGACGCGCTACAAAGCTTGGCCTTTGAAGTACTAGCCCAAACCAATCAGCATATCAGCACTGAGCGCCAACTAGCAATGTTGCAGTTATTAGCCAAGGCCAGCGGCGTGCAAGGCATGGCAGGCGGGCAGGCACTGGACATGCAAGCCACCGGGCAAACTTTGAGATTGTCTGAATTGCAAAACGTTCACGAAAAAAAAACTGGGGCACTTATTCGAGCAGCCATCGGTTTAGGTGCTTTAGCAGCTAAAAAATCGACTGTAAGCTCGCGCCAAGCTCTAGACGAATACGGCCATGCGATTGGCTTAGCCTTTCAAGTAACCGACGATATTTTAGACCAAACACAAAACAGCGAAACGCTGGGGAAACAAAGTGGTGCAGACGAACGAATGCAAAAAAACAGCTATCCTGCCCTGATTGGGCTACAAGAAGCACAAGAATTTGCGACAAATTTACATCAGCAAGCGTTACTGGCCCTAGATAAGCTGGCGCAAAATGATCATAATACCCACTTCCTGCGCCAACTGGCGACTTTTACCATCAATCGTGAATACTGATACCAAGCCCACTGCCTTGCTTAGCGAGATTAATGACCCAGCCGACTTGCGCGCGCTGGATCAATCGCAGTTACCGCAGCTTGCACAAGAATTACGTACTTTTTTGATTGAATCGACTGCTATCACGGGTGGCCATTTAGCCCCAGGGCTGGGCACGGTTGAGCTTACTTTAGCGCTACATTATTGCTTAAACACCCCATATGATCGCTTAGTGTGGGACATTGGACATCAAGCCTATCCGCACAAAGCACTAACTGGGCGCCGCAACCAATTTCATACGTTACGCCAACTTGGTGGCTTGTCAGGTTTTTTGCGTCGCACTGAAAGTGAGTACGACACCTTTGGCGCAGGGCATTCTAGCACTTCGATTTCTGCCGCATTAGGCATGGCTGTGGCCGCCACCCAAAAAGAGGAAGATCGCGAAGTCGTTGCAATCATCGGTGATGGCGCACTCACTGCGGGCATGGCATTTGAAGCACTTAATAATGCAGGTGATTTGGATGCCAATTTATTGGTGGTGCTAAACGACAATGAGATGTCGATCTCACCTAACGTCGGTGCAATGTCCAATTACTTATCCCGCATATTATCAGGTCGCGCCTACACCAGTGTGCGTGAAGGCAGCAAGACCGTATTAAGTACTCTAGAGCCATTAAAGAATTACGCTAAGCGCTGGGAAGAACACATGAAAGGCATGGTGATGCCGGGCACTTTATTTGAAGAGCTGGGTTTTAACTATATTGGCCCTGTAGATGGCCACGATGTGCACACCTTGATTCGGGTGATTGAAAACATGAAAAAGCTGAAAGGTCCGCGCTTTTTACATATCATCACTCAAAAAGGTAAAGGCTTTGAGCCTGCCGAAGGCAACCCTTGCACCTTTCACGGTGTGTCTCCGTTTAATCCGGATACGGGCAAAATCATTAAAACCGCAGGCAAACGCACCTATACCCATGTGTATAGCGATTGGATGTGTGATCAAGCCGCGATAGACGAAAAACTTATTGGTATCACACCTGCGATGCGAGAAGGCTCAGGCCTGGTTAAATTCTCCGAAACATACCCTGATCGCTATTATGATGTAGGCATTGCCGAACAGCATTCACTCACTTTTGCTGCTGGCTTGGCCTGCGAAGGCTTAAAACCTGTGGTGGCAATTTATTCCACCTTTTTGCAGCGCGCCTACGACCAGCTCATTCATGATATCGCCATCCAAAACTTGGATGTGACGTTTGCTATTGACCGCGCCGGCTTAGTTGGTGCTGATGGCGCCACCCATGCTGGCTCATTCGATTACAGTTTTTTACGCTGTATTCCTAATATGGTGGTGATGGCACCAAAGGACGAAGCTGAGTGCCGTGACATGCTGCATACGGCATACTTATATGAAGGCCCAGCTACAGTGCGCTACCCACGAGGCAGTGGCCCAGGGGCCAGCGAAAGCAAAGCCATGACTGCAATACCAATTGGCAAGGCCGAGACGCTGCGCGAAAGCACGATTAAGCGAAAAAGCCAGCGCGTAGCTGTGCTAGCGTGGGGTAATTTCGTCAATGTGGCTGAGGCTATCGGCGATGAGCTAAACACTACCGTCATCAATATGCGCTTTATCAAACCCTTGGACGAAACATTGCTAATGACATTGACCAAAAATCATAGCCATTTCGTCACCATCGAAGACCAAGCTATCATGGGCGGTGCAGGATCGGCGGTGAATGAGTTTTTACTGCAGCAAAACATCACCTTACCCATTTTAAATTTAGGCTTGCCTGATGAATTTATTGAGCAAGGTACACAAGAACAACTACATGCCAGCATCGGCTTGGACCAAAAAGGAATCAGCGAATCAATAAAGCAGTTTATTCGCAGCTAATTTATTGAAACTGCCCGATTTGCCGCCATACAGCTGTTATGTCTAGTTCAAGTTCTAAAAATGCAAGCAAGCCAAGTACCAAGGCCGAATTAGCTGACGTGCAAGGCGCTACAGATCGTCGCAATATTCGCATCGACAAAGTTGGCATAAAAGACCTTCGCCACCCCGTGCGCATTGCCATGCGCGATACTAGCGAACAACACAGTGTGGCCACTTTTGCGATGTATGTACAGCTACCACACCACTTAAAAGGCACTCACATGTCGCGCTTTGTCGCGTTACTAAATGAAAAACAGGGCGCCATCTCATTAACTAGCTTTACTGCTTTGCTTGAAGAAATGGCGAAGCGTTTAGAAGCTAGCCACGCTTATATCGAAATGCAGTTCCCTTTGTTCATCAACAAAACTGCGCCTGCTTCAGGCATTCAAAGTTTGATGAATTACGAAGTGAGCTTGATCGGGCAAATTGAAGGCGGCGAAACCCACGTACAAACTAAAGTGGTGGCCGCCGCAACCAGCTTATGCCCATGCTCGAAAGAAATTGCCGATTACGGTGCACATAATCAACGTTCACACATTACCATTACAGCCCGTACTAACAGCACTATATCGCTATTTGCTGAAGATCTGATCGATATCGCCGAACAAGAAGCTAGCGCACAGCTGTACAGTTTGCTGAAGCGCAGTGATGAAAAGGTGGTGACCGAAGGCGCCTACGACAATCCAAAGTTTGTGGAAGATTTAATTCGTGACGTGGCCGCACGGCTGGATGCCCTTGTGCATATTGAAGACTACACTGTGGAAGCAGAAAACTTTGAATCCATCCATAATCATTCGGCTTATGCCATGCTGAGCAAGGCTTAATAAACTCTGTCATAATTGTAAAAAACAGACCGTAAACCCGCTTGCGTGTAGAGCGCAAATGTTAAAATAGTTGGCTAATCTGCTAACACCGCGCTGCTGCCATGACTAACAAAAACAAGCCTTATTTTGCCACCCGCGTCATTCACGCTGGCCAACAACCTGATCCTAGCACTGGCGCCATCATGACGCCTATTTTTGCTAGCTCCACTTTTGTACAACAAAGCCCTGGAGTACACCAGGGCTATGATTACAGCCGCGCCGACAACCCCACCCGTGAGGCCTTGGAAGCCTGCATGGCTGATCTTGAAAGCGGCACTGCAGGCTATGCCTTTGGGTCGGGCATGGCGGCCACCAGTACTTTATTGGAACTGCTGGATTCAGGCGATCACGTGATTGCGATGAATGATCTATACGGCGGCAGCAACCGCTTGTTTCGACGAGTGCGTTCGCGCACAGCAGGATTGGAATTTAGCTTTGTTGACCTGACCGACCCTGACCAGTTTACGGCAGCGATCAAACCCAACACCAAGATGGTGTGGGTAGAAACGCCGACTAACCCTTTGCTGCGTTTGGTAGATTTACATGCCATTGCCAACATTGCCAAGCAGCATGGCATCATCGCTGTGTGCGACAACACTTTTGCCTCACCATATATTCAGCGCCCGCTGGAGTTTGGCTTTGACATCGTCATGCATTCAATGACGAAATATCTAAACGGCCATTCTGACATGGTCGGGGGTGTGGTGGTGGTTAAAGATAACGCTGAACTCATTGAGCAGATGAAATTTCTGCAAATGTCCATTGGTGGTGTATTAGGGCCATTTGATGCCTTTTTAGCTTTGCGCGGCATTAAAACATTGGACTTACGTATGCGTGCCCATTGTGAAAATGGCTTGGCAGTAGCCCAATTTTTAGAAA